>JBKJLN010000047.1:0-9323 GCA_046596935.1 Acidimicrobiales bacterium | reverse complement strand
GTCGACAACTGCATCCACGGCGAGAAGGGCTGCACCAGCTGCACCCGCGCCTGCCCGCGCTTCCGGACCTGGGAGACCGAGATCGACCACCATTTGTTCGGCCGCAGCCGAGACATCGACGAGATCGCAGGCATCAGCAAGGACATAATCCTGGCCCGAGCCTCCGACGACATGGTCCACCAGATGGGCCAGGACGGTGGGCTCGTCTCCGCCATCCTGATCTGGGCCCTTGAAAAGGGAATGATCGACGCGGCCCTGGTGT
This sequence comes from Acidimicrobiales bacterium, assembly GCA_046596935.1. Classification (GTDB taxonomy): domain Bacteria; phylum Actinomycetota; class Acidimicrobiia; order Acidimicrobiales; family CADCTF01; genus DATLED01. The sequence goes on along the minus strand of JBKJLN010000047.1, from coordinate 9,061 downwards.
CCTATCTCGAGGGCGACGGTTCGACGTGGAAGGCGATCCCCGGAGTGGCCCGCACGAAAGAAGACGTGTTAGCGGCGGCCGGTAGCCGATACACGTATTCCGCCACGCCGATGGGTTACGCCGACGCGGTGGCAGGCGGGGCCGAGAAGCTCGCACTGGTGGGCATGAGCTGTCACAGCTCAGTGCCGCCGGTCATGACTACTCGCAAGGCAGGCAAACCCGCACGCCGCTTCGCACTCAACATCGGGCTGCTGTGTTCGAAGACCTTTGATGACTCCATCTTCGAGGAACTCTTCGAGGCCAAGTACGGGCTCAAGAAGCAGGACATGAAGAAGATGAACATAAAGGGCGTCTTCCAGATCTGGATGAACAACGGCGACTACCACGAGGTGCCGTTGAAGGAGTGCCACGCCTGGACCCGCGAGGGCTGCAAGACCTGCCCCGACTTTGCCGCCGAGCACGCCGACATCTCCACCGGCGGCATCGGCGAGTTCAACGACTGGACGCTGACGATCATCCGAACCGACCTCGGCCGCGAGATCATTCTGAAGATGCTCGAGGACGGATCGATCTACGGCCGCCCCGGCGACGACGACCCGGGCGCCATCGACCTCCTGCGCCGCCTTTCCATCGTCAGCCGCCGCCGCTGGCCCGACTGGGCGCCGGTCAAGGAGCCCAAGCTCGGCGTGCCGCCGCCCAAGAAGAAGGCGGCGGCCCCGACGGTCGACGCCGCCCCCAAGGAGACCCCTCCCGTACCGGCCTGACAGCCGACGAGTTCTCGCCGGCCGATGGGATTACGGTCCCCGTCCATGACCCAATCCCTGTCCTGCGGCGACGTCGTCCCCGGCTGTGCCGCCACCTTCCAAGCCGACACCGAAGACGAACTGATGCAGCAAGTGGTGAAGCACGCCGCCGACGATCACGGCATCACCGAGATCACTCCCGAGATCGGCGAAGCCGTCAAGGGCGCAATCAAGACCAGCTGAGAAGCAAAGACGCGACAGAGGCCCGGCCAGATGGCCGGGCCTCTGTCGCGTTACGGATTCGAACGACCGACGCTCAGTCGATGGCGTCGAGGATGGGGCTGTTCAATGCGATGTTGCCGGTCGAGCCCAGGAAGGGCACGGCACCGTAGGTAAACACGCCACCATCGGAAGCCATGATCCAGTAGCCCGAACCGGTCGGGTTCACGAGCATGGCGACCGCCGGCTTGTTCAGCTTGATGTTGCCGGCCGAACCCTTGAAGTCAGCGTTCCCGAAGGTGAAGACGCCACCGTCAGAAGCCACCAAGTAGTAGCCACCGTCGTCGGGCGTGCGCGCCAGGTCGATGACCGGAGCGTTGAGGGCACGATCGCCGGTGGAGCCGAAGAACTTGGCGTCCCCGAAGTTGAAGATGCCACCGTCGGAAGCCACGAGCCAGTAGCCCTGGCCGGACGACGTCACCGTCATGCCGATGATCGACTTGTTCAACGCGATCGACCGGGCGTCGGGGATGTTCTTGGCGGCGTCACCGAACGGGGTGACCTGGCCCTTGGCGTCGACGAGGAAGTAGCCCTTACCTGACGGCGTGGGCTCGATCTCGACGATCGGTGAAGTGAGGGCCTTGTCGCCGAGGGAACCGAAGAAGCCGGCATCTCCGAAGTTGAAGACGCCACCGTCGGAGGCGACCATCCAATATCCGTCGAACGTGGCCGGGTTGGTGGCGCCACCGACGATCGGCTTGTTGAGGCGGCGATCGCCGAGCGAACCGACGAAGCCGCGGTCACCGAAAACGAACACGCCGCCGTCCGAGGCCACCATGCGGTAGCCATCGGAGTGACCGCCACCACGTGCAGGCGTGACGTCAAACGAGGCGTCGGCATAGGCCTGGTTGTTGTTGGCACCGCAATAGGCCCGAACGAACTGCGTGGCCGAAGGATCGGCATTCGCAGGAACGACGAGGGTGGCGGTGAAGGTGCCGTCTGCGGCAACGGGGCGATTGGTGTCCTCGACCAGCGGCCCACCACTCTCGCCTTTGACCTCGACGAGGGCGGCGCTGCCCTTGGTCTCGTTGCACTTGGTCCCGGTCACGGTGATCGTGGTACCGCTGGGTCCGCTGGTCGGCGAGATCGTGGCGGTTCCATTGGGGCCGATGGTGTCGTCCGTTTGGATGGTGCCCGTACCGACGGCCTTCGTCAGCGTGACGCCAGCAGAGTTCAGGGTCAACGTCACCTTGAAGGTCTCATCGGGCTCGATCGTGGTGTCCCCGTTGACGGTGGCCGTCAAGGTCTGGGTCTCGGCACCGGCGAAGGTGATGGTGTTGTTGGCAGGGGCGGTGTAGTCGGTCGGCGAGGTCCCCGTTCCGTTGGAGAAGGCGTAGTCGACCATCACGTTGTCGCAGGCCGCAGGGGTGCTGGCCGGTGCCGTCGCCGTAACGGTGAACGTGAGGGGGGTCGTACCGGTATTGCCCTCGACGACGGAGGTGTCATTGACCGACACCTTGCAGTCGGTGGCCGCTGCGGATGCACCGGTGGCCAAGCCGACCGTGAGAAGGAGTCCGGCCGCAGATGCGACCAGGCCTCGTTGCAGGTGTTTCATCAAAACAGTGTTCCTCTCGAAGTTCGTCAGGGTTACCAGGACGCAATGGCCCCAGAACGTCCATTCTGTCTCACCGCGAGGGGTGCGAATCACCTCACCCTCAGTGAACGCCGGTCACCGAAAGACGGGGTCGAGCGACTCGCGCACTGATCCGTCCCGCCCGAAGATCAGGAACCGATCGAACGAGCGCATGAACCACCGGTCGTGGGTGACCGAGAGCACGGTGCCGGTGAAGGTGGCGAGGGCGTCTTCGAGCGCTTCGGCCGAGGCAACGTCGAGGTTGTCGGTCGGTTCGTCGAGCAACAACAAGGTGGCGCCACTGAGCTCGAGGAGCAGGATCTGCACCCGAGCTTGCTGACCCCCGCTCAACGTCTCGAAGGGTTGCTGGGCGGCGCCGGAGAGCTCGTACCGCCGGAGCACGGCCATCGACGCCGCCAGCGTCAGCCCGGAGTCGCCGAGCACGTCGACGAGGCGGCGGCCGACGAGTTCGGGATGCTCGTGGGTCTGGGAAAAGAACCCCGGAACGACGCGCGCCCCGAGCGTCCACCGGCCGGCGTGCTCGATGGGCTCGCCGGCCAACAGCGCGAGGAAGTGTGACTTGCCGGTGCCGTTGAGCCCCAGCACGCCGATGCGCTCGCCGAAGAGGACCTCGGTGTCGAAGTCGTCCACGAGTCCCGGAAACGACAGGCCCTCGACGACGACGGCCCGCTTGCCGGTGCGATCGCCTCCCAGCCGGATGGACAGTGCCTGGTCTTTCGGGCGCTCGGGTGGAGCAGCAGCCTCGTGGCGGCGGATCTTCGACTGCGTCGCCCGGAGGCGTGACGCCGCCGCGTCGCTCATGGTCAGCTGCCGGCGGAGTTCGCGGACCTGGTCCTCCATGCGCTTGCGCTCCTCCCGCCAGCGCCGATGGTCCTCGTCGATCCGGGCCAGGCGTTGCTGACGGGCCTCCGGCCACGAGGCGAACGAGGCGCCGTGCGTCCAGGCCTGCCCCGCCTCCAGAGCGACGACGCGATGGCTGGCGTCAGCCAGCATCTGGCGGTCGTGACTGACGAACAGCACCGTCTTGCGGGTGGAGTTCAGGGCGTCGGCCAACCACTCCTTCCCGGGCACGTCGAGATAGTTGTCGGGCTCATCGAGCAGCAGGACGTCGTCGTCGGAGCGGAGCAGCAGCTCGAGGGCCAAGCGCTTCTGCTCACCGCCCGAAAGCGTGCCCACACGGCGCGGCCCGACGTCGTCGAGGTGGCGGCGCATCGCCACGGTCGTGCACGTGTCCCAAAGGACCTCGGCCTCGTAGCCACCGGCATCGCCCCACGCCGTCAGCGCCTCGGCGTAGCGCATGCCAGACGCCGCCGACGCCTCGTGCAGGTTGGTGCGCTCGGCCGACTTCATCCGCTCGGCGGCGGCGCGTATCGGCGGGGGCGAAAGGCTGACCAGGAGATCGCGGACCGTGGTGTCATCGCGGATCGATCCGATGAATTGGCGCATCACGCCGAGGCGGCCGTCGATCGAGATGGTGCCGGTGTGCCCACCCTCGTCTCCGCTGATGAGCCGGACGAGCGTGGTCTTCCCGGCGCCGTTCACTCCGACGAGCGCGGTGTGCTGGCCATCGCCGATCCGAAACGAGACGTCATCGAAGAGCGTGTCGCCGCCAGGAAAGGTGAAGTGGAGATGGGACACCTCGAGGGCGCCCATGGTCGCAGCCGGCTGCTAGCCGTCGGCCATCCCGGCCCGGATCTGGGCCAGGTGGGCACGGTCGTGTTGCACGAGCAGATCGGCGATCTGGGTGACCGTGATCTCGCCTCGCTCGGCATGCACGCCGCTGAGTCGCCACTCCTCGGGTTCGAGCGAAGCCAACACGCGGAGGTTGGCCTCGCGCAGCGTTCGCCAACGCGCCAGCGATTCTTTCGGGTCCGTCTCCAGTTCGGAGAAGCGCCGTACCCAAGCGTCTTCGTCGAAGGCCGTGAGGTAGGGGCGGTCGGCGGTGACAGCCATCCGGATGCGGACGCTGTAGACGAGCTCAGCGTCGGCCAAGTGGGCCACGACCGTCGCCGGCGACCACTCCCCTTCTGCCGGTGCTCGATGCACGGCGTCGGAGGTCGCCGTCCCGAGCAACGCCACCAACTCGCGCGGCGTGCCCTTCAGGCGCTCCAACGCAACCGCGGGTTCGAGAACGACGGACATCTCCCCAAGTTAGACAGGCCTTGGCCGCCGAGTAGACAACACCACCATGGATACCGGGCCCCTCAAGGATGCGCTCACGGTGGTGGTCGGCGTGGGCACGGGCGTGCTGTCGGCCGCCTTCGGCGTCGGTGGCGCCGTGGTATCGACACCGGCCATCCGTGCTCTCGGGATACCGGCACTGCTCGCCGTCGGCACCACGCTGCCGTCCATCTTCCCCAGCGCGATCACGGGAACGGCGCGCTACGTACGCGAAGAGCTCATCTTGTGGCGGGTCGTCGCCGTAACCGCGCCGGCGGGAATCATCGCTGCCGTCGTGGGTGCCGAACTCTCCGATGACGTCCCCGGCGAGGGACACCTCCTGATGGTGATGACGGCGATCTTGCTCGGCTACACCGCGTTGCGCATGGCGAGGAAACCCACGCCGGTTGTGGTCGATCCCGAGGCGGAACCGGCGCGGACGGACGGCGGTCGCGCGGGTGTGCTCATCGCCGTCGGTGCGTTGGCCGGGCTGATGTCGGGCCTCCTCGGCATCGGCGGTGGCGTGGTCATGGTGCCCGGGTTCACCGAGTTGGGGAAGCTGCCACTAAAGACGGCGATCGCCACCTCACTCGCGTGCGTGGCCATCTTCGCCATCCCGAGCACGGTCACTCACGGTCTCAACCACAACATCGACTGGCGCATCGCCCTGTTCCTCACCATCGGCGTGATCCCCGGGGCCCGTATCGGAGCGGCCGCAGCCGTCAAGGCAAGCGACGAAGGCCTGCGCAAGACGGTCGCCGCCTTCCTCGGCGTCATCGCCGTCATCTACCTCGTCGGCGAACTCGCAGCGCTCTAACTGACTCGCTCTGCGGCGCCGCCCTCCGGGCCGAGGCCTTGCCGCTCGTCGGCGGCTGCTCGCTGGCGCTCCCGCCGCCGCATGCTCAACCGACCTGATCAGCCGGAGAGTTCGCGGGCGCGGGTGAAGATGGCGTCGAACATGGGCTCGGTCAACGTGCCGGTGAAGGTGTTCTGTTGGCTGGGGTGGTACGAGCAGAGGAGCCAGCGGCCGTCGTCGAGTTCGACCTCGGCGCCGTGGCCGAACTTCGGCCTCGGCCGCACGCCCAACACTCGGCAGAGAGCCTCGTACCCGAAGGCGCCAAGGGCCACGAAGACGCGCAGCTTCGGAAGCAGGGCGATCTCGCGCTCGAGGTAGGGCTGGCAGGTGTCGCGCTCGGCCGGCGTCGGCTTGTTGGCGGGCGGCGCACAGCGGACGGCAGCGGCGACGTAGGCGCTGTGCAGGCGAAGGCCGTCGTCCCGGTCGACGCTCGTCGGCTGATTGGCGTACCCCGCACGGAACATCGCCCGGAAGAGCCAGTCGCCGCTGCGATCGCCGGTGAAGACCCGGCCCGTCCGGTTGCCGCCATGGGCCGCCGGCGCGAGCCCGACGACGAGCAGGCGGGCGGCGGGGTCGCCGATGCTCGGCACCGGACGCCCCCAGTACTCCTGGTCGCGATAGGAAGCCCGTTTCTCCTGCGCCACCGCCTCGCGCCACTCGACGAGCCGAGGGCAGGCGAAGCAGTCGATGATCTCGGCCTGGACCGAGGCGAGCGAATCGGTAGGCACACCAGGAGGGTAGGTTGACGCCTGCCCATGGCCGCCCGACCGAAGCCGCCCGCGCCGACGACGGTGTTGTTCGTCCGCCACGGACAGACCCCGACCACGGGCTCCGTTCTTCCCGGTCGGGCCAAGGGTTTGCACCTGGCCGACGCCGGTCGGGCCCAAGCCGAGGCGGTGGCCGAGCGGTTGCGATCGCTGCCGAAGGTCGACGCCGTCTACGCCTCGCCGCTCGAGCGCACCCGCGAGACCGCCGCCCCCATCGGGAAGGCCCGAGAACTCAAGGTGATCGCCGAGAAGGGGCTGCTCGAATGCGACTTCGGCGATTGGACCGGCCGTTCGCTGAAAGAGCTCATGAAGCTCCCGGAGTGGGCGACGGTGCAGCGCTATCCCAGCGGTTTCCGCTTCCCCAACGGCGAATCGTTCGCCGAGATGCAGACCCGCATCACCGGCACGGTGGCCGACGTCGCCGCCCGCCACCCCGGCGGAACCGTGGTCCTGGTCTCCCATGCCGACCCCATCAAGGCGGCTGTCGCCGCGGCGATGGGCACCCACCTCGACCTGTTCCAACGAATCGTCATCTCGCCCTGCTCGGTGACGACGGTCGTCTACGGCGCCACCGGGCCCATCGTGCTCAACGTGAACTCCACGACCGGCGATCCCGCATCGGTCAAACCCTCGTGAAGGCGAATCATGGCTGAATCCTTCGAACTGCCCTCCGTCGACGCCATCACCTTCGGGACAATCGGGGACCCCGGAAAACGGGTCTTCTACGTGCAGGCGTGGGCCGGCCGCACGATCGTGACCCTGAAGCTGGAGAAGCAACAGGTCGCCGGCCTCGGCATCGCCCTTCGCGAAGTGCTCGCCGATCTGCCGAGCGAGTCGACGCCGGTGGCCGCGCCAGGGCTTCGGCCGCCCGTGGAAGCCGCGTGGACGGTCGGCGGCATCGGTCTCAGCGCCTTCGATGACGCCACCCAGCGCGTGACGCTCCTCTTCGAGGAACTCGTCGCCGAGGAGGACGAAGGAGGGGCCACGGCCCACGTCGGCGTCACCGTCGGCCAGATGGTCGCACTCATCGCCCGGGGCGACGAACTCGTCGCCGGCGGGCGCCCGAACTGCCCGCTGTGCGGGAACCCGATGGATCCCGACGGCCACGCATGTCCCAAGACGAACGGCCACCTCAAGCACTGAACCTCCTCCTCGAGGGGGAGATCGAGCTGAAGGGACGGATGCCGTGGAGTTCGAACGGGACCTTCCTCGTCGGGCTCTGCCTCGGGTCGGAGGAGGGCGACGCCATCTACAAGCCGCGCCGCGGCGAGCGACCGCTGTGGGACTTTCCCGGCGGCCTCTACCGTCGAGAGATCGCCGCCTATCGCCTCGCCGACGCCCTCGGTTGGGGCAATGTGCCCGAGACGGTGCTGCGGGTCGAGGCGCCCCTCGGCGAGGGATCGTTGCAGCGCTTCGTCGATGCCGACTTCAACGAGCACTACTTCACCCTGCTCGAACACGAGGAGCACCATGCGCAACTGCGGCGCATGGCTGTCTTCGACCTTCTCGCCAACAACGCCGACCGCAAGAGCGGCCATTGCCTCCTCACCAACGACGGCAGGATCTGGGGCATCGACCATGGCGTGTGCTTCCACGACGAGCCCAAACTCCGGACGGTGATCTGGGACTTCGCCGGGAACGACATCGACGCCGACCTGCTGGCCGACGTTGCCCGACTCGTCGACACACCACCCGATTTCGCAGGGTTGTTGACGCGCGACGAACTCGACGCGTTCTCTCGCCGCGTCGACGGCGTGCTGAAGCTCGGCCACTTCCCCGACCCTCGAGGAGAGCGGCCCTATCCCTGGCCCCTTGTTTGATCTCGCTCTGCGGCGCCGCCCTCCGGGCCAGAGCCTTGCCGCTCTCCGCCGGAAGAATTCGCGACGAAGTTGCGGCTTACCTGAGACGAATTTGGATCGAGATCGATAGCGCAACCTCGTCGCGAATTCCTTCGGCGGATTGGCGGCTGCTCGCTGGCGCCCCCGACGCCGCCGGGAGCGCCAGCGGCGCAGCTACCGCGCCTTGAGGGCTTCGATGAGCTTCGGAACGACCTTGTGGACGTCGCCCACGATGCCGAGGTCGGCGATCGAAAGGATCGGCGCCTCTTCGTCCTTGTTGATGGCGATGATGTTCTTGGCGCCCTTCATGCCGACCATGTGCTGGGTGGCGCCGGAGATGCCGAGGGCCAGGTAGATCGTGGGCTTGACGGTCTTGCCCGTCTGGCCGACCTGGTAGGCGTAGGGCACCCAACCGGCGTCGACGATGGCGCGCGAGGCGCCTGGGGCGCCCTTGAGCAACTTGGCCAATTCTTCGACCATCTCGAAGTTCTTGGCCTCGCCCAATCCACGACCACCGGAGACGACGACGGTGGCCTCGTCGAGCTTCGGACCGGTGCGCTCCTCCACATGCTTCTGCTTGATCTTGGCGGCGTTGGTGGCACCGGCGTCGGGCGCCTCGATGGCCTCGACCGCGGGCGCCCCACCACCACTCTCTTCCGGAGCGAACGACTTGGCGCGTACGACGAAGAGGAACGGCGTCTCGTTGGTGAGCTTGGCCTTGACGATGGTGGCGCCACCGAAGATGGCGTGCTCGGAGATGCCGTCCTCGTTGAGTCCGACGAGGTTCGTCAACACGCCGAGGTTCAACTTGGCCGACAGCCGAG
>JBKJLN010000457.1:0-4284 GCA_046596935.1 Acidimicrobiales bacterium | reverse complement strand
GGGGCGTAGGGAGTGCGGCCCCGTTCGTAGTAGGCGGCGGCACCCTTGAACAGGGTCTCGTCCCACTGCCACGACTCCCACCCGCCGGTCTCGTTCACCACTCCGCCTTGCGGGACGATCGGAAGCTGGTGGAGGTCGATCCTCCGACTTCGTCGAATACCTCTCCCATGTCTATCCGTTGGCAACCGGCCATCCTGAGCGTCATCGCAGGAATCGGCGCGCTTGCGGCGCTGCCGAACGCGGCCCAAGGCTCGGTCGAGCCTGCCGTCGACCGACCTGCCGAAGTGGCGCAGATCGGATTCGATCGACTGTTCCTGGCGGGCGTAGCAGGCGTCGGCTCGAACGCCGGGAAGACCCCTACCGGGACCGCCGACGGGCGCAGCGACCCGCTCGGCGACGTCGTCGGGCTCGATGGCAATCAGACGGTCGAGCCCCGCACCGATATCAGCAACATCAGTCTTCGCTATGGCGCTGATCGCCTCGACATCTCGGTCACCGTTCCCGGCGGCGTCGACCCGTCGACCAGTCCGAATTGGCGCAACAACCTAAGCGCGCTTGCCGTAGCGATGGACGTCAACGGCGACGATGTGCCGGACTTCGGCTCTGGCCTGGTGTCCGACAAAGACGGCAAGCTCTTGGTCTTCACCTTCAGTGTTCCGCCCAACACCGACCCCCGCCGGCCACCGCCGTTCGAGCTCTGTGGGAGCGGGAGCTACGACCCCGCCACCCGCATCTACCGCCTCAGCATCCCGTCGGCGTGCATCGGCAACGCCTACGAAGTGCGCGCGGCCGCGGCGCTCATCTTCAATCGGGCGACCAGCATCTCCGAAAGTATCGACCTCACTCTCGATCTGGCGCCCGGAGGCGCCGACCTCCCCGCAGTCCATCGCGACACGGTGAAGAACGGCGCCGGCTACCGCTTCGTGGCGAGCGACGGCGGCATCTTCAGCTTCGGCAATGCGAGCTTCCAGGGTTCGACCGGCAACATCGCCCTCACTCGGCCCATCGTCGGAATGGATAGCACCCGCACCGGCCAGGGGTACTGGCTGGTCGCCAGCGACGGCGGCATCTTCGCCTTCGGCGACGCGGGTTTCTTTGGCTCCACCGGCAACATCCAACTCAATCAACCGATCACTGCCATGGCGGCGACGCCGACAGGACAGGGCTACTGGCTCTTGGCCAGGGATGGTGGCATCTTCGCCTTCGGAGATGCGGCGTTCTTCGGATCGGCGTCCGGTTCGAGCTCTCCCTTCGTCGCAATGGCGGCCACCCCCTCGGGACATGGGTACTGGCTCGCAACTGCAGACGGCTTCGTGTCGTCTTTTGGCGATGCACGTTCCCTCTCGGGTTCCGATTTCGGAAAGACGTTGGTCGGCATCACGGCCACGCCGTCAGGTCGCGGCTACTGGTTGGCATTCTCCAACGGCAGCGTTTCGGCGCGCGGTGACGCCGTGTCGTTGGGCGACGCCCAGTTCCTGCAACTCCGGGCTCCTGTCGTCGGTCTCGCCGCCACCCCGACAGGCCGTGGGTATTGGCTTCTCGGGCGCGACGGTGGCGTCTTCAGCTTCGGCGATGCGGCCTTCCACGGTTCCACCGGAAACCTCACGCTGAATCAACCAGTCCTCGGCCTCTCGGTCTGACGTACCCGCTCCTGTCACCATCCGCCTCCCGGCTCAACGTCGGCGCCACCATCGGCGAGCTCTCTTCGTCCGCTCCTCAGCCCGGGACAGAGCCTCGGCCGGACCCGTCGCCCCGGGTGCAGGGAGGGAGTGCTCGACATCGAGGGCCGCGCGACTCGTCCGCCAGCGCTGCACGACCTCATCGACATCGAATGGCATCAGTGTCGTCGGCGGTCCGTCGATCGCTGGCATCCGGTTCGCACGACGAATGCGCCCGTTGAGCTCCTCGATCGCACGTCGAACCGCCTGCTCCGACGAGAGACGGTCGAGACCATCGATCAACTTCTCCGCCTCGAGGCGCAGTGCGAGCGGAAGCGGCAGGTACGAGACGCCTTCTCGGGTGAGCCACTGCTTCACCCACCACAACTCGTCATGGGACCCGTCCAGCCCCTGCAACGGCTTCCCCTTGCCGGGCAGGTCGTCGAACTCTCCCCGCTCCTGGGCGTCTCGGATCTGGTCGTCGACCCAATCGGAGAAATTTCGATTCGCCGGCTTGCGTGCGGTCACGTCCGACCTCCTGGCTTGCTTGTGAATGTATTCACAAGAGCCCCACTCGTCAAGGCGGTCGGACCCTCACACCATCGCCTCCAAGGTGGCGATGAGTGCTGCCGGCTCGGGCATTGCGCTCATCTGCCCGGCAACGGCTCCGGCGCGCCGTCGGAACGTGGGTGAATCGAGAACCAGATTCACGGCGGTCTCGATGCTGTCGCCATCCGCGCCCGCGACGGCGGCGACGCCGGCCTCCGCACAGGCCTCGGCCATACGCACCTGGCTCGGCGTGCCCTTGGACACGATGACCAGCGGAACTCCCCGCTCGAGCGCGGCAAGGACGGTGCCCGCTCCCCCATGGCACACCACCACCTGACAGTTCTGGAGCACCGCCGGGAGCGACACGAATGTCCTTCCGACGACGCGTGCCCCGCCCTCGTCCGACAGGCGGGCGGCGATCTCGTCGTTGGTCGTCGTCACGACGGTCCGCAGACCTCGGGCCGCGCAACTGCGGGCGGCAGCGGCGAGTACGTCGAAATCGTCGGCGAACAACGGCACGGTCCCGAAGCCGACGTAGGCCTCGGCGAAGTCATCCGGATTGGGCTCGGGATCGGCTCGATCGCTGAGCGCGGTCGGCCGCACAGGCCACACCACGGAGGCGCCCGGCGCGCTCGCCTGCAGCATCTCTGGACACGGATTCAGAAGGCCGTAGCGGTAGAGACCGCCCCAGGGCATGACGTCGAGACCGACCGAGGACCACAAGCCCGCCGCAGGTTCCTCCAGGCTGACCAGCTCCTCGACGGGCCGCAGCGGGCTGCCCCATCCGTAGGTGATCCAGGGGATACCCGCATGGGCACCGGCGACCGGGCCCGCGTATTCGCCCTCCTCATGGACGATGAGGTCGGGACGCCAGTTCTCGATCACCGTGAGCAGGTCGGTGAGCACCGTGGGGGCAAGGACTTGCGTGAACATCCGTACCGCCCACGCGGTCGCGGGCTGAGCCGTCGTCTCGGGCCACCGTCGCGCTCGTTCCTGGGTCATGTGCGCGCCGCTCATGCCGGCCGCTACCGGTTCGAGACCGGCGGCATTGATGAGGCCGTGGCGCTCGGGATTGGTGGCCACCCGAACCGAGTGACCGGCATCTCGCAGCGCTCGACCCATACCGAGAATCGGGGCGAGGTGTCCTACCGCAGGCGCCGAGGTCATGAGCACACGCACGCGTGTGTTCTAACAGCGACGGGGACTACAACTGCGGCTGGTCGGCGAAGCGCACGTAATGGTCCTCGTCGCTGCGCCAGAGCTGGCAATTGCGCACGGTCCGTCGGAGGTAGGCGAACGTGAGAGGGCGCTCGGTCATCCGAACCCCGAACTCACTGTCCCGAATCGCCTCGTTGGCCGCGCGCAGGTGGTAGCTCGGCACCGACGTGGTCACGTGGTGGGGAATGTGCACGTCGATGTTGAGATGGAGGAACGACAGCCATCGGGGCGCAAGACAGTTGACGGTGCCGTCGAGTTGACCGGCGATCGGAGTCCAGCGCTCCGGATCGAGGAACACGATGTCATCCGCCGTGTGATGCAGGTAGGTGTACAACGCCATCCAGGCGTGAAATCCGAGGGCCGGCAGCAACCAGAAGTGGGCGACGGCCAGAACCGAGCCGGTGGCCGCCCAGATGGCCCCGGCGATGCCGGCATCGATCACCGCCGTCACTGCCATCGAGCGCAATACCCGCTGACGGTGGTGCGGTCGGTAGAGCGAGGGGCGCCAGTGATAGCCGATGAGATGGAGGAACGAACCGATCGGAGGGGCCAACCGAATGATGCGGTAGAGCACCGCGTTGGGCCTGTCTTCTTCACGCATGTGGCGGTAGTCGCTCTCGCGCCGAGGGCTCCAGGCGTTGTCGAAGTAGACCCCCTCGCCGCCACCGAGCCGGTTGGTCTCGCGGTGGTGGGCGTCGTGGGAGTACTTCCACGCCCACATCGGGTAGAGGACGGGCGCCATGCAGAGGTGACCTATGACCTCCATGGCCCGCCTACTCCGCAGGAACGAACCGTGGGCACAGTCGTGGAGGTCATAGGTCACCTCTGCATGGCGCCCGTCCTCTACCCGATGTGGGCG
>JBKJLN010000366.1:0-5432 GCA_046596935.1 Acidimicrobiales bacterium | reverse complement strand
CTCGGCGCGACTTCACAAATTCGAGCAATAGGAACGGCCAACCAAAAGTGTGGTCTGCATGGAAGTGCGACACCACGACCATGTCGAGTTCCTCCACGCTGATGCCGGAGCGCCGGAGATGGGGAAGCGCCGTCGGGGATGGCTCGACCAGGATCGAGCGGTCGATCACGAACGAGTTCCAGTATCGCCCAGCGGCGAGGAAGTTCCCGGTCCCCAAGAATGCCAACTCGGTCAAGATCGACAGTGTGGCCGAGGACGCGGCCCGGCGGGTGCCTGGCGGTCGCATGGGTTTGCGAGTTCTACAGCGGCTGTTGCGCCGACCCGCGTCGCGGGCAAGACAGCATGTTCTCACCGTGGCCTCTGTAGCGCTCGATCACAATGATGTCGCCCGAGCCCATCGGGGGGTGCCGAACGCCGTGCGTCTGAGCGTTGCCCAACCCCTCGAACCAATGCGTCACCGCCGCACAGGGATATTCCCACCCAAATTGCTAGCGCGTGAGCAACCATGGCGATGTGTACCAAGGTGTCGCTGATTACTACGACCTGATCCACCGCGCGCGAGGACGCAACGCCGAACTCGAGGCTGCGCTCGTCAGCCGAGAGGTACGTCGCCGGATCCCAACTTCGAGATCACTACTGGACGTGGCTTGTGGCTCCGGCCAACATCTCGCGGTTCTTGCCCAGGACTTCGAAGTGACAGGCATCGACCTGAGCGAGTCGATGCTGGCGTCGGCCGCGGCGAAGGCGCCTGACGTCCGCCTCGAGACAGCGGACATGCGGACGTTCGACCTCGGCCGCCGTTTTGACGCCGTCGTGTCGATCGACAGTGGAATTGGCTACCTCGCAGACCAGAGGGAACTCACTGCCGCAGTGGCCGCGATGGCCGCGCACCTTGAACCTGGCGGGGTGCTGATGGTCGAGGGGTGGTACGAGCCGGACTTCTGGCTCTCCTCCGTTGTCGTCGATGCGCGAACAGAGGACGGCACGGCAGTCGCCAGGTTCACTCGGAGCACTCGTGACGGTCAGCGGACCGAGCTCCACATCCGCTACGAAATCTCGAACACCGCCGGCCACCAGACCATCGAGGAGCTGCACGTCTTGCAGCTATCGCGGCCGGAGGAGGTTCGCGCCGCCTTCGAAACCGCCGGGCTGACCTTCGAACGTCTCCCGCACATGCTCCGGCCAGGTCGATCGGTCTACGTCGGGATGGCGAACTGACAGGCCGCACGAATCGACGTGTCTCGCCAGCCGCCGAGAAGCCCTGCTGGTGTCAGGACGCACACCTCCGCCGGTCGTTCAGCCCGAGGTCGGATACGGCAAGAACCTTCGGTGCTGCCATGTAGCGCTCAGCGACAGACGAATGCGCCCACGGCCGTGCCGATGCGGAGCGGACCGTCAGCCTTGATCTGCCGGACACAGCCACGGTGGACGCGCTCGACGACGGTCAGCCAGGGGACCTCGACCTGATCCGCGTAGTGATCGGCGATGCTGGCGACGTAGTCGGCGAGGGCGTCGGCGTCGCTCACCACGACGTCGCTTTGAGGGCAAGACACCTTCGCGACATCGGAAAAGACGGCGGACAACTGGGCGCCGCCGTTCTCGAGGCTGAAGTGCTCCTCTGCCGGCCGACGAATCCGCCATCCGGTGCCGACGGCCTCCTCGACGATGGCCGACAGGGCGGCAAGGTTGTCGTCACCGTTGGTGACCGCCACGAAGACGCCGTCCGATCGGAGTGCTCGCTTGGCTTCGCGAGCGGCCATCGCGACGTCTGGCACGTGGTACAGCATGTGCGGCGCGAGAACGACGTCGAAGCTTCCGGAACGCACTGGCAGACGCTGCGCGTCGCCCTGCACGCGATCGCCAGCGCCGAGTGCCTTCAACATTCCGGAGGACAGGTCGAGCGCCACCCGTCGCCCACGGTGACGCCGACCCTCCAATTGGTGTTCGTAGCGTCCGTTGCCGCAGCCGACGTCGAGGACATCAGCGTTTGAATCTGGATCCACGCCGGCGAGGTCAAGTACCCACGGGAAGAGGTCGAACGCCGGCTCGCGTCGGCTGACCGCCCAGAAGCGCTGACGGGCGGCGAGGTTGGCGTCGGTCGCGTACTGCGATGGTGGGTTCAGCAATGTCGGTCCTCGCGCGTCACGCCGTTGTGTTCCAGTCTGCGGGCAACGCGACGTCCCGCCACGTCGGGTCCGGGCGCCATTCGGCCCATGCGTTGTCCCACCAGTGGCGTCCCGCGTCCAACTCACTGCCGAGCTCGTGGCCGAGCTCGATGACCCAATCGACGAGCTCCTCGGTGTAGCGGCCTTCTCGAACCCGATCGGGGAGCACGTCAAGATCCTTGAATCGCCACGTCCCGTCCGGTAGCGCGACGATGTCGAGCTCGAGGTCCTGGGTGTCGAAGCCGACGGCCGTGCGACGAAACGCCGTCTGGAGATTGATGTACCAGCACGCGAGATGGCGGTCATCCCCTTCCCAGAAGTGCCACACCGCGTGATGGTCACCAGGGCGCTGGACCATCAGGCATCCGTGACCCGCCCAGCCCCTTCGGCCGTGCCACGGGTGGCGACCATCCGGCGTTGGCCAGGGGCCATCGACGAAACCGAACTGGGCGCCAGGCGGCAGGTAGGTCACAAGGTGCTCGTCGGTATCGGCGACGACCTGCACGGTCGACCGTGCCACGGCGGAGGCGCACCCCCGTGGGGGACGGGGCTGTAGCCGAGCACCTCACGCCGCACGACCACGTCGCCGAGTGTCCATCGGTCGAGCATGGGACGAAATTAGAGCCGCCGGCGGCATGCCAGCGGCGCACCGGCACGTCCGTAGGATCCGATGGTGCGGATCGTGTCGCTGCTGCCCTCCACCACGGAGATCCTGTTCGCGCTCGGCGCAGGCGACTCCGTGGTCGGTGTGACCTTTGAGTGCGATGAACCGCCCGAAGCGCGAACCCGCACGATCGTCTCCAACACCACACTGCCTGCGCGCCTGTCGCCGGGTGCGATCGACGCGGAGGTCCGAGCCCGACTCGCCGCCGGTGAGGATCTCTACCGGCTCGACGCCGACGCCCTCCGCCATCTCGAGCCGGAGATCGTCGTCACCCAGGACCTTTGCGCCGTCTGTGCTGTGGACGTGTCCGAGGTCGACGAGGCCCTCGCCTACCTGGGCTGTCGCGCCGACGTTGTCACGATCGACCCCGGCACCCTCGAGGACGTCCTCCATTCGATCACACGCCTCGGGGTGGTGACCCACACCGAGGTGCGGGCGTCGGCCCTCCTCGACCTGCTCCGCTCCCGACTCCACGACGTCGCCGTCGCAGTCGAGGACCTGCCCCGCCCGCGGATGACGGTGCTCGAGTGGACCGACCCCCCGTTCAGCGCCGGCCACTGGCTCCCGGACATGATCACCGCCGCCGGCGCGACGCCTGCCCTCGGGGCCAGCGGCCAGCGATCCGAGGCCGTCACATGGGCCGATGTCACCAGCAGCGACCCTGCGCTGATCGTGGTCGCGCCTTGCGGGTACCGACTCGACGGCGCTGCGGAGCTCGCGCGCGAGCTCGTCGATTCCGGGGTGCTTCCCGCTGGGGTGCCGGTGTGGGCGGTCGACGCCGACGCTGCGTTCGTGCGCCCGGGACCGCGGTTGGTCGACGGGGTCGAGGCACTGGCGTGGATCGCCCACCCCCAAGCCGTACCTGAGCGTCCCGACCTGGCGGCCCTCGTCAGCCGCGGGTGACAAACAGCGTCGTCGCAGGGGTCATCGAGGCAGTCGACGAACGTCGCCGGCACGAGACCGTCAGCGCCCGCCCCGTCGATCGGTAGCGCAGTCCTGCACGCTTCACGTCCTTCACGGACGCTGCGAGATGAGGCAGACACCGAGATCCATCAGTCCCGGTACGCACGGATCGATGATGCGGTAGAGGACACGCTGGCCATCTCGACGGGCGTGGACGATGCGTTGGTCGGCGAGGCGCTGCAGCTGATTGGAGACCGCCTGTTGGCTGGCCCCGATCGCGTCCGCGATCTCAGAGGGGCTGACCTCTCCGGCGAGGTGGATGGCGTGCAGGATGCGGAGCCGATTGTCGTTGGCCAGGACTTTGAACAGCTGTGCGAGGTCGGCGGCGGGCGCGTCGGCCATGAGGTCACCGCGGAGATTGGGGAATGGGTCCTTGCGAGATGGTGACATTCGCTAACTCCAAGTATACATGGTTTCATGTAGTAATGAGTACGGTAATGAAGCCTAGAACTTCACAAGCCAGTGAGGGCGTGATCCCGGCCTCGAGTCGTGAGCACCTTCTCACCGTCGTGTTCGGCTTGTGGATGACCGTCGGACTGTTCCTGGACGGCTACTTCCACCAGAACCTCGTCGGTGATTCCGAGACGTTCCTCACCCCCTGGCACGGTGTGTTCTACGCAGGCGTCACGGCTTCAGCTCTGTGGCTGGCGGCGATGTCGCGGCGCCGGGCACCGGGCGGGACGGACTGGCGGCTGGGATTCCTCCCGCCTGGGTACGAAGGCGCCCGAATCGGGATCGTGCTGTTCGCAGTGGGCGGCGCCGGTGATGCTGCGTGGCACACCGCCTTTGGGGTCGAGCGGGGCGTCGATGCGCTGCTGAGCCCCACCCACCTCGTGCTGTTCGTCGGCTTGGTCTTGATCTTGACCGCCCCTTTGCGGGCCGTTCGGTCGGCGCCGTCGTCACCGCCGGATCGGTGGCTGGTCGTCGGCTCGCTCACGGCGGCGACGGCGCTGGTCGGGTTCTTCTTGAACTTCGCCTGGGGGCTGGGCATCGCCGCCTTCGTGCGTGTCCCGTACGACCCGGTCACCGAGGTCGGGGAGATCCAGGTAATCGCCGGAGTCGCCAGCATGCTGGTGACCACCGTCGTGCTCTTCGGTGCCGCCCGAGTCCTCCTGGGCATCGGGCCCGTTCCCAGCGGTGCGTTCACCGTGCTGTTCGGTGTCGTGGCCCTGCTCGTGTCCGTCGCGTTCGATGAGGACTCGGAGGGCGTCCTCGCCGCGCTTACTGCCGGTACTGCGCTCGACGTGACGGCTGCGTTTCACAATCAACGCCAGCGCCCCGGCACCCTCGCCGCCACCTTCGGCGTCGTCGCCACAGGGTTGTGGCTCATCTACGTCGGGTTGCTCGGTGCGCTCGACAGGATCGCGTGGCAACCCGAGATCTGGTTGGGTGCCGCCGTTCTCAACGGCCTCGCCGCCTCTGCCATTGCGGCCAACGCCCGGCGCATTCACGACCCGGCTTCGGTCACCCAGGGAGACCATCCATGAGACAGGACAGCAACACCGAGTCCGTCCGACAGCGCTTCGCCGAACTCGCGACGATGCCGTCGGGGAGCCAGCTGGTGCGAGTAGCGGGGCTGATCAAAGTGGTGGACGAGTTCTGGCACGCCTTCCGACGCTCGGTCGGTTTCCGTCAAGCGG
>JBKJLN010000286.1:0-3417 GCA_046596935.1 Acidimicrobiales bacterium | reverse complement strand
GAGATTGTCGAGTTTGGCCTTGCTCGGCGGTTCGGGCAGTTCGGCGCCCTTCGGGGCGAAGGCGATGGTCAGCAGTTGGCGATCGGCGTACTTGATCTTGGAGATGTTCTCGGTGATGACCTTGTCGCCGGCCTTCACTTGCACGATCCCGGGCTTGCCGTTGCACTTGGTCTTGCCCTCGGTGAAGGTCTTTCCTCCCGGGAGTCGAAGCTCGGTGTCGGTGAGGGTCATCTTGACGGCGTCGGCGAAGACGCCGAGGGTGGCGTTCTTGCCGGAGGAGGATCGCACCGTCGGGTGGATGTGGAGGATCCCGTCACCGTGGGTGTGAATGCCCTTCGGATCGCGCTCGTCGGTGATCGGCGACGCGAATTCATTGCACAGGTAGACGCCATAGGCAGCGTGCCAGTGGTCGCGACCCACGGCCGGCGCAGTGAGGTCCTTGCCGACGGCGAGCTCGTCGCGGCGCTCAGCGCGACTGAAAACGATCCCGGCAACCCCGAGCACGACGACCAGGGCGATGGCCGCGTACCAACCCAGCGGCTTGGCCCCGCGAGTCGTCCGGCCGCCCCCGGTACTGGCCGCGCGGGCGACTTTTTTGCTCGAAGATGCTCGTCCCATAGCGGTGCGACCCTAGCGGACGGCCGATTCCCGATCGACGCGCCGCCGGCCCGCCAGGAGTCGGTGCAGCCATGCCAATGGGGTGCGAAGCACCAGCCCGGCGGCCATCAGCGGAAGCAAGGCTCGCTCCCATCCGGTGCTGCTCCGAGCGGCGAAACGGAGCAGCGCGCGATGGTGCTCGAGGATCATTCGGTAGGGATGACGATCGGTCGAGATTCCCTGCGCATGGACGGCGCGAGCGGCCGGCTCGTAGGCCACGGACCACCCTGCCCGACGCGCCCGCCAGCACAGATCGACGTCTTCGGCGTACATGAAGTAGGCCTCATCGAACCCGGCTATCGCGTCCCAGCACGCTCGGCGGATGAGGAAGCAGCTGCCCGAGACCCAGTCGACGTCCCCAGCCGTGTCGTGGTTCCAATCGAGCATGCGGTAACGGCGGGTGAAGGGGTTGGCGCCCCAGACCATCCCGAGGAATGCGTGCCCGACGGCGTCGACGAGGTTCGGAAACGTGCGGACCGACGGGTAGAGCGTGCCATCCGGGTCTTCGACACGAGGTCCGACGATGCCGAGCTCGGGTCGATCGTCGAACGCCGCCAGCATGGCCTCGAGCGCGCCCGGCTCGAGCCGGGCGTCGGGGTTGAGGCAGAGCAGGTACGGGGTGGAGGCGTCAGTATGGGCGACGGCCCGGTTCGTCCCCGTCCCCAGCCCGAGGTTCGCCCCGGTTTGGACATAGGTCACGTCGGGATCGGCGGCTCGCACCGCGGCCTCTGATCCGTCGACCGATGCATTGTCGGCAACGACGATGTCAGTGATTCCCTCGGCTCGCAGTGAGCGAAGGCACTCGAGCAGGTATCGCTTGGCGTTGTAGTTGACGACGGCGGCGCTCACGCCACCGGCCCTGGTCAAAGAACCGTCTTGAAGTACGCCACCGTGCGTTCGAGTCCTTCACGCAGTTGCACCGCGGGCTCCCATCCGAGGAGCGAGCGGGCGAGCGTCAGGTCGGGTTTGCGCTGCGTTGGGTCATCCACCGGAAGCGCTTCGTAGACGATCTCCGACGACGATCCGGTGATCTCGATGGCGAGGCGCGCCAACTCGAGGATGGTGAACTCATTGTCGTTCCCGATGTTCATAGGCCCGGTCTCGTTGCCGTCGAGGAGGGCCAGGAACCCGCGGATCTCGTCGTCGACATAGGTGAAGCTCCGGCTCTGACTCCCGTCGCCGTAGACCGTGATCGGCTTGCCATGCATCGCCTGCACGAGGAAGTTGGAGACTGCACGACCGTCGTCGGGCCGCATCCCCGGACCGTAGGTGTTGAAGATGCGAACGATGCGAACGTCGACGCCGTGGTAGCGGTGGTAGGCCATGGTCATCGCCTCGGCAAAGCGCTTGGCTTCGTCGTAGACACCCCGCGGTCCGATGGGATTGACGTTGCCCCAGTAGGTCTCGGGCTGCGGGTGCACGAGCGGGTCGCCGTAGACCTCGCTGGTCGACGCCAGGAAGAACCGGGCGTTCTTGTCCTTGGCCAGACCGAGGGCGTGCTGCGTACCCCGACTCCCGACCTTGAGGATCTGTATCGGGATGCGCTCGAAGTCGGCCGGCGAGGCGGGCGAGGCCAGGTGCATCACTGCGTCGACGGCGCCGGCGACATGGACGTAGTTCGACACGTCGTGGTGCTGGAAGGTGAATTCCTTGCGCCCGATGAGGTCTTCGATGTTGCGCATCGAGCCAGTGATCAGATTGTCGATGGCGACGACCTCGTCCCCGCGTGCGAGCAGCGCTCGACACAGATGGGACCCGAGGAAACCGGCACCGCCGGTCACGACCGTCCGAGCCATCAGGGCCGCCCCAATCCTTCGTAGGCGAAGCCCTTGCGGCGGACGGCGGCGGGGTCGATCAAGTTGCGGCAATCGACGAGGCGGGGCTCGTTCATGAGGCCGGCAACCTTCTCGAAATCGACCCAGCGCAGCTCGTCCCACTCGGTGAGCACAGTCAGCACGTCGGCACCTTCGCACGCGGCGTACGGATCATCGGCGCGTTCGACACCGGCCGGCGTGTCCTTGGCGGCGGGGTCGTACGCCTTGATCCTGGCGCCGCGTGCCTGCAGTCGTTCGATGACCTCGAGCGACGGTGATCGGCGGGTGTCGTCGGTGCGAGCCTTGAACGTCAGCCCCCATACGGCCACCGTTTTGCCCTCGACCGACCCGCCGGCCATCTTCACGATCTTCGACGCCATCCGCTCGAACTGCTCGTCGTTGACCTCGATCACGCCCTTGAGGAGCGAGAAGTCGTAGCCATTGTCCTCGGCGATTCGCACCAGGGCACGAGAATCCTTCGGGAAACAGCTTCCGCCCCACCCCGGGCCGGGCTTGAGGAACTCGAAGCCGATACGTCGGTCGTAGCCCATGCCGACGACGACGTCGCGCACGTCGGCGCCCACGGCTTCGCACAAATTGGCGATGGCGTTGACGAAGGAGATCTTCGTAGCCAAGAAGGCGTTCGACGCGTATTTGATGGTCTCGGCCGAGGCCGGGTCGGTGACCATGAACGGGGCGGCCACTCCCATGTAGAGCGAGGCAACCCGGATCGCCGCACCCTGGTCGTCGCTCCCGATGACCACCCGATCGGGATGCAGGAAATCACTCACCGCCGAGCCTTCCCGGAGGAACTCGGGATTCGAGACCACGAAGACATCCGATCGACCCAACGCCTTCCTGGCCACCAAGATCTCGTTCGTCAACGCCGTCGCCAACCTGTGCGAGGCCGTCGGCGCCGACGTGCGCGACGTCGTCGTCGGCATGG
>JBKJLN010000233.1:0-4506 GCA_046596935.1 Acidimicrobiales bacterium | reverse complement strand
GAGCTCGACGTCGCCTTTCCCCCGGTGGCCGAGCGGATCGCCGACCTCACGGCCGTCGCCGAGGCGGTGCGGGCGCTCGGCATCACGACGTGGATCGGAGGCACGTCCGAGCGGGTGCACTCGGTCGCCGTGGCCTCCGCCGATGCGCTCAATCTGTGGGACGTTCCCCCAGAGCGGGTGGCCGATGTCACCGACGTGGAGGTGACATGGGGTGGGCCCCTTCCGGTCGAGGCCGATGCCGCCGCCGAGCTCCTTCGCCGACTGGCCGCCGCCGGTGCGACCTGGGCGGTGTGTGCACCGCCGTATGCCAAGGCCGGCTCACCCGCAGATGCCGTGGGAATGGCCGCCGAGGCCGCGGCAACCCTCCGGTAGGTTTTTCCGATGGAGTTCCGCCGCATCAACGGTCTGCCGCCGTACGTCTTGACGATCATCAACAACCTCAAGACCGAGGCACGCCGGGCGGGCGCAGACGTCCTCGACTTCGGGTTCGGGAACCCGGATATCCCATCGCCGGCCATCGCCGTCGAGAAGCTGGCCGAGGCCGCCCGCAACTCTCGCAACCACCGCTACTCCTTGAGCCGAGGGATCCCCAAGCTCCGCGAGGCGGTGGCCGATCTCTACCAGCGCAACTGGCAGGTCGATCTCGATCCGGAGACCGAGATCATCACCACCATCGGTGCCAAGGAAGGGCTCTCCCATCTGATGTGGGTGCTGCTCGGCCCCGGCGACAGCGCCTTCGTGCCCAGCCCGAGCTACCCCATCCACATCTACGCGCCGCTCTTCGCCGGCGCCGAGGTGCAGCAGGTGCGGATCGGACCGGGCGAAGACTTCTTCGGGAACCTCGTGGAGGCCTGGGAGACGCAGTGGCCCAAGCCGCGCGTGTTGATCCTCTCGTTCCCCCACAACCCCACCACGGCGTGCGTCGACCTGGCGTGGATGCAACAACTCGTCGACTGGGCCCGTGAGCGCGAGGTCGTTCTCGTGCACGATTTCGCGTACTCCGACACGGCCTTCGACGGATACAAGCCGCCCTCGATCCTCCAGGTTCCCGGGGCCAAGGACGTGGCCGTCGAGCTCTACACCTTGACGAAGTCGTTCTCGATGGCCGGCTGGCGCGTCGGCTTCCTCGTTGGCAACGCCGAGATCGTGGCCGCTTTGGCCAAGCTCAAGAGCTACCTCGACTACGGAACGTTCCAGCCGATCCAGATCGCCGCCACCGTGGCCATGAACGAGGCCCAGGACTACCCGGCCGAGGTCAATGCGATCTACGAGACCCGCCGCAACGCCCTCCTCGAGGGATTGAATCGCATCGGATGGGCCGTCGAGCCACCGAAGGGAACCATGTTCGTCTGGGCTCCCATCCCCGAGCCCTATCGGGAGATGGGCAGCCTCGAATTCGCCACGCTCCTGGTGAAGGAGGCCCATGTCGCCACCTCGCCAGGATTCGGCTTCGGGCCGGGCGGCGAGGGCTACGTGCGGTTTGCGCTGCTCGAGAACGAACAGCGGACCAGCCAGGCCATCCGCAACCTCCGCCGCACCCTCACCAAGTTGTAGGGATTTCTTCAGCCGCGTTGTCGAGAAGAGGCGGTGCCGTTCGTCGTACGGTCATTCCCGACAAGAGGAGATCCGATGAGGTACATGCTGCTGATCTACACGGACGAGACCGCTGACCAAGGTTCGGCCGAAGACATGGAGCTCATGATGAAGGAATACAACGCCTTCGGTGAGTGGCTCGACCAGGCGGGCATCGGGCGCGGCGGCGACGCACTGCAGTCGGTGCAAACGGCGACGAGCGTGCGTGTCCGAAACGGTGAGACCCTCGCCACCGACGGACCGTTCGCCGAGACGAAAGAGCAGCTCGGTGGCTTCTACATCGTCGATGCCAAGGACCTCGACCAGGCGATCGAAGCGGCGTCTCGCATCCCCGGGGCCAAGAGCGGGTCGGTCGAGGTCCGACCCATCATGGAGTTCGGGTAGACATCGAAAGCCTCTTTCGTCGGGAGCACGCACGGGTGGTGGGAGCCCTCGTGCGTGCCATCGGCGATCTCGACGTGGCGGAGGAGGCGGTGGCCGACGCCTTCGTCGTCGCGCTCGAGCGCTGGCCGGTGGACGGCGTTCCCGATCGGCCTGGTGCCTGGATCACCACGACCGCCCGCAACAGGGCGCTCGACCGGCTGCGGAGGACCCGCGTCGGCGAAGCCAAACTCGCCGAGCTGACGCGCCGCACGATCGCAGAAGAGGAGGACGACGTGCCCGCGAGCGTGATCGCCGACGACCAGCTGCGGCTGCTGTTCACGTGCTGCCACCCGGCGCTGGCGCCTGAGTCACAGATCGCGCTGACACTGCGGATGGTCGGTGGGCTCACGACTGCGGAAATCGCATGTGCGTTCCTCGTACCCGAAGCGACGATGGCGCAGCGGCTGGTGCGGGCCAAGCGGAAGATCCGCGACGCCGGCATCCCCTTCCGGATCCCGAAGGACAGCGCACTCCCGGACCGGGTGACCCAGGTGCTGGCGACCATCTACCTCGTCTTCAACGAGGGCTACCGCGCATCGTCGGGTGAGGTACTCGTTCGAGGTGCGTTGTGCGCCGACGCCGTCCGGTTGGCGCGGCTGGTCGCGTCGCTGATGCCGGACGAGCCGGAGGCGCTTTCTCTGTTGGCGCTGCTGCTGCTGCAAGGAAGCCGGACGGCGGCCCGCGTGGATGATGCGGGCGAGTTGGTGTTGCTGGCGGACCAGGACCGGTCGTCGTGGGATCAGCCGGACATCGACGAGGCAGTGGCGCTGTTGGAACGCGCGTTGCCCCGCACGCGTGGTCATCCCGGGCCGTACGCACTGCAGGCGGCGATTGCCGCAGTGCACGCCGAGGCTCACTCGGCCGAGGCGACCGACTGGCGTCAGATCGCCATGCTCTACGCGCAGCTGGTGCGAGTGCAACCGTCTGCAGTCGTACGCCTCAACGCCGCCGTCGCCATCGCCATGGCTGACGGTCCGGAGGCCGGGCTCGCTCTCGTCGACGGGCTGGCAGCAGATCTCGACGGCTACCACCCGTTCCACGGCACCCGGGCCGACCTGCTCCGCAGGCTCGGGCGGTGGGACGAGGCTGCGACCGCCTACCGGCGTGCGCTCGAGGGGTGCGGGAACGGGGCCGAGCGGGCGTTCCTCGGACGTCGGCTCGAAGAGGTCATCAAGTCGTAGGGCTCAGGTCGCCGAACCGAGCAGTCCGTCCCGGCAAAAGGTGATGGCGGCATCGGCCACTTCGTCGGCCGGCTCGTTGCGCTCGAAGATGAAGACCCGCGCCAAGTGATTGGTGACCCCGAGGATGGCGTGGGAGAGCACGAGCGGGTCGGTGTCGCGGATCCGACCGGCGACGATGCCCTCCTTCACGTGGCGCACGACGTCGGCCACGGACACGTCCTGGCCCAACCGTAGGAACGGGGCGAAGCGGTCCTCGCTGGCGGCGAATTGGAAGAGACCGATGATGTGGCGATGTTCGGCGAGCCACCCCATGGTTGCCCGGATGCCGACCTCGATCCGTTGCACCGGGTCGTCGGTCTCGATCACGAATTGCTGTTGGCGCCGGCGAAGGTCGGTCAGTGACTCACGGAGGATCTCCTGGAACAGTTCTTCCTTCGACGAGAAATACCAGTAGAAGACGCCTTTGCCGACCCCCATCCCCTGGACGATCTCGGCCACTGACGTCGGGTGGTAGCCGTTCTCGGCGAAACGTCGCGCGGCGAAGTCCATCAACTGACGACGGCGCTCCCGCCCTCGTTGCGTGAGACGCCGGTCTCCGGCGGCCGCCTTCTCCACGGATCGGGAAACTAGACCGCCCAGTCAAGAGCGGACAAGAACAGCCAAGAGCGGACAAGAGCGGCCCCTCTGGCGCGAACAAGAAGCGGCACGCCGCACGCAGTAACCTCTGCGCAGCTATGGCGTACTGGATCGTGAAACTCCTACTCACGCCGATCTTTCGGTTCTTCTTCCGGGTGAAGGTCGAGGGTCTCGAACACGTACCCGCCAAGGGCGGCGTGATCCTCGCCGGGAATCATCTCGCGGTCTTTGATTCCTTCTTCCTCCCGCTCGTGCTGCGCCGTCGCATCACCTTCGTGGCCAAGGCCGAGTACTTCGAGGATCCGAAGACGGCTTGGTTCTTCCGGGCGGTCGGCCAGATCCCGATCAAGCGGGGCGGCGGGTCAGCCAGTCAACGGGCGCTGGAGTCGGCCAAGGAAGTGCTCGACCAGGGCGCCGTCTTCGGCATCTATCCCGAGGGCACGCGCTCCCCGGACGGACGCCTCTACAAGGGCCATACCGGCGTCGCTCGCCTGGCCTTACAGTGCAAGGTGCCGGTCGTGGCCATCGCCTGTGTCGGCACCCGCGAGGCGCAACCGCCAGGACAGGCCATCCCCCGCTTGTTCATGCCGATCACCATCCGATTCTCGAAGCCGCTCGACTTCAGTCGCCACCACGACCTCGAATCCGATCCTCTCGTGCTCCGGACGATCAC
>JBKJLN010000410.1:0-4188 GCA_046596935.1 Acidimicrobiales bacterium | reverse complement strand
ATGTTGATGCCGGCGAAGATCCCGCTCACGGCCACGATGGCCAGGATGGCTCCCGGGTTTCGCACCCCCCGCGCCCACGCGGCCCACAGCGTGAGGGCGCCGAGGGCCATCAGAGATTGGGTGACGATGAGCACCTTGCGGCGGTCGAAGCGATCGGCGACGGATCCCGCGACCGGGCCCAGCAGCATCACCGGCAGGAACTGGGTGAACGTCGAGAGCCCGACCCAGAACGCGCTCTTGGTGATCTGGTAGAGCACGAAGGGGACGGCCAGATTCTGCACCCACGACCCGGTGTTGGAGGCGAGGGCGCCGAGCCAGAACACCGTGAAATCGCGATGGCGGAACGCTCGAACGGCGTAGCGCAACCCTTGCCTCGGTGAGGCCGATCCTCCATCGACCTCAGCGGGGAGCTCGGGACGTTCCAAGTGTCAGGGCGTGGGTTCGATGCGGATGGCGTCGATGCGCCCCATCTCGTCGGGCGAGAGTTCGAAGTCGAAGACTTCGAAGTTCTGTCGGCGATGCTCGGCGTTGGCCGAGCGGGGAATCGGGGAGACATTGTCCTGTTGGAGCAGCCAGCGCAGTGCGACCTGCTGGACGGTCTTGGCATGGTCGGCGGCGATCTCAGCCAGCACCGGGGATTTCATGCCGTCGCCTCGGAGAGGCGAATAGGCGGTGACGATCACGCCTCGCTCGGCCGCGATCTGTCGCAGCGTGTTCTGCGTCCTTCCCGGCTGGTAGGGCACCTGGTCGGCAAGGATCGGAGCCAGTTCGAGGGCCTCGAGGAGCAGTGGCCCTTTGAAGTTGCTCACGCCGAGGTGGCGGACCTTGCCTGCGTCCTGTTGCGCCCGCATCGCCCCGAGGGTGTCGGCGAGGGGAATGTCGGCGTTGGGCCAGTGGATCAGCAGAAGGTCGACGTACTCGGTGCCGAGCTTGCGGAGGCTCTCGTCGGTCGCCGGCCCGACCTTCTCGCCCGCCAGCGTCCCGCCGACGAGTTTCGAGGTGAGGAAGATGTTCTCGCGGGCGACGCCGCTCTCGACGATGCCGCGCCCGACTTCTTCCTCGTTCTCGTAGGCCTGGGCCGTGTCGATCTGGCGATAGCCGATCTCCAATGCGTGGCGGGTGGCCTCCCTGGCCTCGTCCCCGGACAGCTGCCAGGTCCCGAATCCCAGCGACGGCACCTTCTGACCCTGCACTTCGATTTCAAACATCGGCGGACCATACCGGCAGCACCGAGACATCGGGCACTCGCCACAACCGTCGGGGCGGCTCGCGCCGTAGATACATGTGGGGAACAACCGCAGTCCGGGAGTTCAAATGCAACGCATCGTTCGACTCATCGCCGCCGTCCTCATCCTCACTGGAGGGGCCGTCCACCTGCAGTTGTGGAACGGCGGTTACAAGGGAATCCGCTACATCGGCCCGATGTTCCTGGCCAACGTCGTGCTGTCGGTCGTGGTTGCGGTCGCCGTTCTCGTACGCCGCGATCGTGCCGTGCTCCTCGGTGGAGTGGCCCTGGCCGTCGGCTCGCTCGGCGCCCTCGTCGTGAGCCGGACCGTCGGCCTCCTCGGGTTCATGGAAGTCGGGTACAGCACCGACGCCATCCGCACTATTGCCGCCGAATCGGGCGCCATCGTCGCCCTGGCCGTCGTCTTCCAGATCAGCCGCCAACCGCGAGGCCTGGTCGTCATTCCGCTCCGGGTGAACCAGGGACGCCGCACCCGCTAGCTCATCCGGGCGGCTTCGGCCACCCCGCGGGGCCGAGCCCGCTTGCAGGGTGCGAGACTGGCCGGCCATGCCGCACCTCGCCAGGTTCACCCTCAGCGACATGGTGCGGACAAGTGCCGACCTCCGTCAGTTGGGTGGGTCAGCGCCGGCGCTGGATGTATTCGGAGCCGAGCTCGTGACCTATCTCCGGGAGGCACTCGTCGACCCGGGAACCGGCGATGCCGACACGGCCATGGTCCGCTTCTACAAGACCCACGCCTTCCGCGACCTTCCGGCTGACCTCCAGGCCTTCGCCGCCGACCTCCTCGGCGAACACGAGGGCACTCCCTCGATGAAGTGCCTCACGTTGTTGGGTTCGACCGGCGTGGATCCAGCCTGGTCCGACGTCCGCGCATCCCGGAACCACCGGGCCGTCCCCCTGCCCAGCGCTGAGGTGGTCGCCCGGCTCCCCATGATCTCGCAGCTCATCCATCAGTTCGGCCTCGACCTCTCGACCGTGATCGAGCCCGATCCCGAGGTGTTGATGGAGCTCGACGAGAAGACCTACAACGTCTTCTTCGTCGCTGATGCGAAGGGCAGCTCGCACATCCCCGCCCAGGACTTCGTCGAGGAGCACGGGATCGTGTCCGCCCTCGGTTTCGGAGGGATGCTTCCCACCGGCGATCTCTTCGCCGTCGTCATGTTCTCGACGGTCGCCATCCCTCTGGTGACGGCCGAGCTGTTCCGAACCTTGGCGGTGAGCGTGAAGGTAGCCCTCCTCCCGCTCATGGATGGGCCACTGTTCGATGACGGTTCAGGAGACGACCTGTCGATCAATGACCAGATGGACACACCCCGTGAGTCGCGCGTCCGCAAACTTGCGGTCGAGCAGCTTCTCGAGGTCCACGAGCGAATCGTCACCGACCAGGCCCTCCGCCTCGAAGAGGCCTGGGATGCTGAGAGAGCCAGGGCGGGTCAGCTCCGGGCCCTCGCCGCCGCCGCCATCTTCATCAACTCGAGCGTCTCATCGGCCGAGATGCTCGAGCGGGTCACCGATCAGGCGCGCATCATCGTCGGCGCCCGCCGAGCGGTCACCAGCATGACCGTCGGCACGGAGGCGGAAGCGATCAACGCCGAGTCCTACGCCGAGTCGCTGGAGTCGAGCGGCGACGACACCCCACCCGCAAGGGGCAAGCTGGAGGCGCCGCTCGTCGGGCGCGAGGGAAACAATCTCGGGCTCATCCAACTCACCGACAAGAGCAATGGCGGCGAGTTCAACGCCGAAGACGAAGCCATTCTCGTGCAGCTGGCCCAGATGGCTTCGATCACCATCGAGAACGCCCAGCTCTACGAGCGTGAACATCAGATCGCCGCCGAGCTCCAGCGAAGTCTGCTCCCCCAGGAGATGCCGAACCTCCACGGGATCGACGTCGCGGCTCGTTACTACGCAGGTGCCGCTGGCGTCGACGTGGGCGGCGACTGGTACGACATGTTCGAGATCGGTGAGGGATCGGTGGCCGTCGTCCTGGGCGACGTCGCCGGGCGGGGCGTTGCGGCCGCTTCCGTCATGGGCCAGCTCCGGATGGCGCTGCGGGCCTATGCCCTCGACGAGAGGGCGCCGTCGGCCGTGGTCGCCCGCCTCGACCATCTCCTCCAGCAGCTCGGCCTCGTCGAGTTCGCCACGCTCGCCTACGGCGTGTGGACGCCGGCCATCGGCGCTCTCGACCTCGTGCTCGCTGGGCACCCGGCACCGCTCATCCTCTCCCCTGGCGGTGAGATCTCCTTCGCTTCGGCCGAGCCGTGTGGTCCTCTCGGAGGATTGCCCGGTGCCGCCTTTCCTTCGACCCGCATCTCGGTGGAGCGGGGCTCGACGCTGTTGCTGTTCTCCGACGGTTTGGTGGAGGCCCGGGATCTCCCGCTGGGTGCGGGGCTCGAACGCCTCCGGACGTTCGTGGCCGCCGCCCCGCGTGACCTCGAGGGCCTGTGCGATCACGTGGCCACGGCGGCGCTGTCGGCCGACGCCGACGACGACGTGACCCTGCTGGCCGTTCGGGAGCGTCAGGAATGAGCGAACCCCGGCCGAGGCCTCGTGTGGATTTCCGGCTCGAGGTCGACGATTCCATATCGGGCCTGCGCCGGCTCGTCGACGTCCTCGTGCACCAGAGGGCCGTCGAGGTCGTGGGCACGGCAACCGACGGTTCCGTAGCCGCCAAGCTGGTATCCGACGCTGCGCCTGACATCGTGCTCGTCGATCTGCCTCATCTGATCGGAGGAGGCGGAAACCTGGCCGAGCTCCGCGCCGCCTCGCCCGACTCGACGCTGGTCGCCGTCTCCGGCCAAGAGAAGTCGACGGATGCTTCAGGGGCGATGGCCGACGGGGCCGACGCCTACCTTCACGAAAGCGTCGACGTCGAGCGGATGGCCAATGCGGTGGTGGAGGCCGTGCTGGCGCCGAAGTCGGATTCGAACGCCGCCCTTCCGGCA
>JBKJLN010000339.1:0-8117 GCA_046596935.1 Acidimicrobiales bacterium | reverse complement strand
CACGCTCGCAGTCGCGAGGTTCGCCTCGACGGTGGCAGTGGCCGACTCCTCGGCCGCCTCGGGGAAGTACTCGAGTGACGCCGCGCGGGCTGCCTCGGAGGCAGCCCGCCGAACGGCCGCGTCGGCATGCGACACGCGACCGGCGAACACGACCAAGAGGAGGAGAGCGACGAGCGCGGGTGCGATCACTGCTGTCTCGACGGCGACGGACCCTCGATCATCGTGACAGCGCCGAGGTGTCATCGCTCAGGCTCCGGGACGAAACGCTCTACTGGTGCCTCGGCCCGGGAGGTCACCGACCAGGAGAAGCCCGGAACGAGTTGTGGAGCATCGCCACGAATCTCGACGAAGACAGTCGTCGGGTCGCGCCGCACGTCGATGACGACGGCGGTGAGATTGCCGGAGGTCGCCAGAAACGAACGGGCGGCGTCCTCGCCATTGGCTTCAGTGCCGGATGGAGTTTGGGCGGCATCGATGGCCTCGGACGCGGCGGCGTCGGTTACCTGCTTGGCGTGGTACCAGAGGCCGTACTGCACGATCAGCATGATCCAGAAGAGGAGCGCGGGAAACACGATGGCGACCTGGCTGGTCGTCATCCCGGCGTCTGAGCGCCAACGCGGCGAGCGCGTCTTCACAGCTGGAGCACCTGACTTGGCCACAGGCCCGTCAACCGCCTGAGGCGGGAGACTTGGGATCGGGGATGTTGTTCGCGTTGTTCTGGGCGGCCGTGAAGATGATGCCCACGACGACGATCGCGGCGCCCACGAGCAGGAAGGTGATCACCGCGACCTCGGTCGTTGTCATCCCGCGTTCATCGTCCGGATCCACACCGAGGCGGGCGAGTACGTAGTCGGCGCAGAGCCGTAGCCATTGCGTTGTGGTCATGAGCTTCTCCTTGCTGGAGGTGGACTTGTTCGTGCTCCTGGGACTGATGGGCTATGGCGCGACCGGGCCGGAGACGGTCGTGATCTGCTGCACTGCTGGGTAGGCGACGAAGACAAGGAAGCCGAAGAGCAGCACGGCGACCGGGATCGTCATCCGTTCGGTAGCCGACTCGGCGGCCGTCTCGGTCTCCGCGACCTGGTGGCCGCGCAAGGTGTCGGCCTTGGCGGCGAGCGAGGCCCTGATGCGGGCGCCTTGTGATCCGGCGAGCGCGACGGACGCGGCGAGCTCGGCCAGCTCGGGGACATCGAGTTGGTCGGCGAGCTCGGCGAAGGTGTCCCACGGGGATCGGTTGGTGAGTCGCGCCCGGTCAAGTGCCCTGCGGATGGAAGCGAAGGCCCATCCGTCACCCGCGTCGGCAGCGGTGTAGAGGGCGGTCTGGATCCCGCCGCCGCCTGCGATGATGACGTTGACGAGGTCGAGGTAGGACGAGAGCGCGTGGCGGAAGGCCTTGCGACGGCGGGCGGCCTCGTCGCGAAGTGTGAGGTCCGGCAGGATCCAACCGGCAACTCCGCCGCCGGCGCTCAACCCGAGGACGGCGAGGAGCGGCAGCAGTACGCCCATCGACCCGAGCCCTGCGGCGACCAGGAGCGGCACTCCGATTCCACCGACTGAACCGATGAGCTTGTCGAGTGCGTGACGGGCCCGGTTCCGGCCGGTCAGCCGGAGCTCGACATCGTGGCGACCAAGGTCGGTTCCCGTCGCCTGCACGAGTCGGATGGCCGTGCGGCCGAGCCGCCGCTCCAGTAGTTCCGAGCTCCGTTCGTCGAGGGAGTACCGGCCTTCCGCCGGGCGATCGAGCGCAGCGAACACAGCCGACAGCGGAGCCGGCCGCGGCCGAACGGCTCGCGAGACGAGCCACAGGCCTGAGCCGACACCGGCGCCGAGCACCGCGGCGACGGCGATCACGGTGCGGTTCCGGTCGTCCGTGCCGAGAACCGTTCGGGCATCTCGATTTCGGCCATCTTCACGAGCAGCCAGCCACCAAGGGCGAAGATGCCTCCGACGATGAGAAGGACGATCTGCCCTCCGGGGCTCGCGTACGCGGCCAGGTAGTCGCGGCTCAGGACCGCCAGGAGAGCGATGGTGGCGCCGACCACGCCGACGATGACCTTGCTTGCTGTGCGCACCTGGGTGCGGCCGACCTCTACTCGGATGCGCATGCGAGCTTCGCCCCTGATGGCTTCAGCGAGCCGCGACAGCAAACCCGAGAGGTCACTCGCTTCGGTGCGGGCCGCGATCGTGAGGGCTGCGACGACGAGGTCGCCCGATGGGTGAGCGAGGTCCTCGCGAAAGGCCGTAAGAGCGCCGACGAGCGAGTGGCGCTCGAGGCGCGTCACCAGAAGACGCACTTCGCGTCGGATGGCCGCCGGTGCCACCGATGCGGTCGCGTGGATGGCTTCTTCGAGCCCAGAGGCCGCGGCGATGGAGTCGCGCACCATTTCCGTCCACGTGGCGATGGCTTCGGTCTTCGCGATCGCTGCCTCTCGGGCCGCCTTGCCGCCGATCAGTCGCGGTGAGGCGACGGCTGCGGCGGATGCGAGGGCGGCTCCGACAGGCCAGCCGGTGATGGCGAGCGTGATGAGACCGGCGCCGATCGCCGTAGCGGCCCGGACGCTCAGGATCCCTGCGCCCGGCCGGTGGCTCGCGCTGCGTGTCGGGCGGGTTAGTACCTCTCTCCCGGCGATGCCGGCCAGGAGAAGAGCTACGCCGATCCCGACGAGGGCACCGAGGACTCCTGAGATTGGTGTCGTCATCGCGCCGACCAGCCGTTGTGGGAGGCGAGCAGCGAGCGGTCGAAGCCCTGTGCCTCAAGGGCGAGCATGGTTTCAGCCTGGGGTGGAGTCCGGGGCGTCGCGGCACCGTCGGGACCCGGTCCCCACAGCTCGTTGGAGGCGACCTGGCCGGTTTCGATCACGCCCGTCACCTCGCGCACGCTGGTGACGCGACGTACGCCCCCGACCCATCCGAGGTGGACGATGAGGTCGACGGCCTGGGCGACCAAGAGGTTCGTGACCTCTGGGGTCAGACGCTCACGAGTCATCGCGGCATACATCGCCAGCCGGCTGAAGACACCCTTCGAGGAGTCGGCGTGAATCGAGCACATCGACCCGTCGTTGCCCTGGCTCATTGCCAAGAGCATGGGTAGGACCTCGGCTCCTCGTACCTCGCCGACGATCACGCGCTGCGGGTCCATCCGAAGACCCGCACGAACGAGGTTGGCGAGCGAGAACTCACCGACTCCTTCGGTGTTGGCCTCGCGGGCCTCGAGCGCCTCGTAGTCGGGGTGAAGGTCCTCGAAGTGCTCGAGCCCGATCTCAAGGGAGTCCTCAATCGTGATCAACCGCTCCGCAGGCGGGATCTCGTTGATGAGGCAGCGCAGCATCGTGGTCTTCCCAGTGCCGGTACCGCCCGCAACGATGAGGTTCCGCTTTGCTCGGACGGCGGCCTTGAGGAACTCCGAGAGCGAGACGTCGAATGTCTCCCTCTCGACGAGCTCACCGAGTCGGCAGATGCCGAAGTCGTGACGTCGAATGGTCACAACGGGCCGCCCGGTCACTGCCATGAGTGCATGGAGTCGGTCGCCGTTGGGAAGCTGCATGTTCAGCTCGGGATGAGCGTTGTCCCATCGCCGTTCACTTCTACCCAACCGACGGGCCGCGGTCGCGATGAGTTCGACCAACTCGCTGTCGGAGTCGGCGATGGCGGGACCCTGGACCTTCCGGCCGCTCCGCAGCTCGAGCCAGACGCGGGCGTGCCCGGAGATGTGAATGTCGCGGACGTCTGGGTCGTCGAGTAGAGGCTGGAGACGACCAAGGCCGTGGAGCCGGTCGAACACCGCCGCTGCAAGCTCGCCTTCGTCGTGCTCGCTGAGGGGCTCGGTGCCGGACTCGAAGGCCTCGTTGGCGAGCCCAGCGAGCTCGTCCGCAATCAGCTTCCTTGAAAGTGCGCGCTCGTCATCGAGCGAGATCCGTGCTCGCCCAGCCTCCTCGTCGGTGGCGTGGCGCTGCGTGAGGATCTCACCAACCGAGGCGTGTACACGTGTCGCGAGCGCCGATCCGACGTGGTTGTCGCGGTCGGTGCGCCCGGCGGCGATGTCGTTATGGATCGCGGTCATGATGTGGCCACCTCTTGGGGACTCCGGCTTCCGATGTCGGGGGCCAACCGGTCGATGAGCGCCTCCGCCACGGTGCGGGCCGATCGGGCGAGGGGCGACCGACGTAGCCAGCCGCCACCGCTCGCGCCGGAGACGCCGACCAGCGCCGACGCGGCCTTCGGATCGTGGGCAATCACACCGAGGACGTCGACGCCGAGGCGGTCCGCCACCTCGGCGGGCCCGTAGGGCTTGTCGCCGACAAGAAGCAGTGCCAGCTCGCGAGTTTGGGACCGGAGAGTCTCGAGGCGGTGCCCGAGGGGGTGGAGGTCCTCGGGGGTCGGCCGCGCAACGACGACCGTGAGTGCTGCCGCCTCGAGCAGCGGTGCCAGGGGACTCGTCGGCGTGAGTCGACCAGCATCCATGACGACCGATGCATCGTCAACGCTCGCGAGCGCGGACGCGATGCGTTGACCAGCGGAGCGCCACAGCGTCACGGCTCGGTCCGGCGAGGGCAACCCGACGATGACGCGAGTGCCTCCCGGAAGTAGCTGCGTGTACTCGACTAGCACGTCGGCTGACAGGCCACCCCGAGCGTTGGCGGCGAGCGACGCCAGGTTCGGGTCGCGCTCGAGCCCGTAGCGAGCGGCGAGGATCGCCCCGTCGGGGTCGGCCTCGATGGTGATGCTGTTTTCTATACAGCTCGCAACGGCGAGGGCCGTAGTGGTGACGCCTGGCGAGGACCGGACCGCGCCGAACACGACGAGCATCAGCGGCCCACCAGCACGAGACGGACGGGGCCACTCTCGGCTGCGGCGGCGACGCGGTTCGCGTCGGCCTCGCTGGCACGGAGCGACACGAACTTGCGGCCCTGACCGCCCAGTTCCTCGACGGAGTAGACGACAGCCGCCTCTGCCAGCAGGTCGCCGTCGGTGTCACCGGGAGCGACGACGTTCACGATGTCGCCCGGGGCGAGGTGGCCGGCAGGAAACTGGCCGGGCTCCAGCGCCAGGCCGACGACGCCCTCACCCGGCGCCAGCGCGGCGACCTCGGAGACGTTCGCACGGGTGATCAGGGTCCCGGCTGCCATGTCGCTGATCGCGACCTGACCGATCACCCTGACGCTCTCGGCGGGTTCAAGCCGCACCACGAGGTCGTCGGTGCCGATGTACACGACGTGCAGATCCTCCGCGGTGATGGTGTCGCCTCGATCGACGTCGGCCGCCAGTGCGAGCACGGCCTCCCGCTGCGTCGAGTTCGCTTGCCAGAGCACGGCCGCGAGGGCGAAGCCGACGGTCAGCGCGGCCCCGACGAGCAGCTCGGGAACGCGAACCCGGCGTCTCGCCCCGGGTGGCTCGAGCGACAGATCACGTACCCGACCGGTCGGCGCGCTCCCGTTGTCCTTCACCTGTGTTGGCGTTGCCGTCTTCATGCCGTCACTCCGTTTCGACCGCCTGGATCTCGCCGACCTGCACGGACCGGGACGCGGACCTCGTGATCACTTGAAGCGCGCCGCCCTGGCCGGTGTTCGACGTCCACGTGACCTCGAAGCGCACCGTGACCCCCAGCGTGAAGGCGTCGCCATCGCGATTGGCGGAGGAGTGCCGGTAGGTGTGCGAGCAGTAGGTCGCGCTGTCGGGAAGGCCTCGTCTCCACTCGACGCCCGGCCCTCGGCACGTCAGTTGATCACCGTCGCCCGGTTCCCAGTCCGTGGCGACCGGTGTCGCGGTGACAGTCGAGGTCACGCGCCCGGCGGAGGCGGTCGCGGCGTAGCCCTGCCACCAGTCACCGTCGAGCCAGAGCCACGTCGGCACTTGCGTGTACAGGCGGCGGTCCGCCGGCGGGCTGGTCGAGATGGGGGGCTGGTCGATCGACGCTGTGGCGAGCGCGTCGAGAGCAAGAGCCTCAGGATCGACCTCGTTGCCCTCCGGGATGATCACGATGCCGCCGACGGAGCCCTGCGCATTGAGAGGGCAGTCCTCGGCAAACCATCGTCCGGTCTCGGAGAACCTCCTGGTCCCGTCCCGGTCGTAGAGCGCCCATTCGAAGTCGTCGTCGATGAGAACAATCCAAGGGCAGCCGTCGTTGCTCCCGCCACCAGCGGATCCACCCCCGCTCGAGTCGCCGTCGTTGGCGGTGGCTGTCGGGTCTCCGTTGTCGTCCACGAACGCCCCACCGCCATCATCGGCGGCCGCCTGATGCATCGGAAGGAGGGCCTGCAGCGCAAGCGTCAGGAGGGTCACTGCGACGAGTCGAGCGCGCATCCCGCGACTCCTTCCCACTCCTGGATGACGGTGGCTCTCTCGAGCTTCCACACGCCATCAACGATCGCCATCGATGCCGAGACGCTCCGCGTGACGACCGCTTCGTCGACGACCTCGCCCGTCTCGACTCGGTAGACGACACCGTCGTTCACGAAGCAGTCCTGCAGCTCAGCCCGATCTGCGGTGACGGACACCACGTGCACGCGGTGATCAGTCGCGGGCTGGTCGGCAGGGCGCAGTGCGAGCCCGTCGTCAAGACGCTGCTGCGTCTCGGCCGTCACGTTCTCGAGCTGTGACCCCGTGGCGTACTCCGCGAGACTCGGCGCACGCGGGTTCACCGGGGCCTGGTTCGCCCGGAAGCGGGCATCCCAGAACGCCTCGTAGCGGTCGGCGATCTGTCGCTCGAGCTCAGACTGCTCCGCGGTAGAACCGGTCCCTGCCGAGGTCGTGGTGGTCGCGCGCGCGACGCGGGTCGTCGAGGTCGTGTCAGGCACCACGATCTCGTCGCTGCCATCACTGGCGCACGCTGTCGTGAGCAGGCCAACGGCGACGAGAAGGAGAAGGACCGTGAAGCGACCGCGTGCCGACGCAGTTCTCCAGTCCTCTCGGGACCCGTAGCTGCGCGCAGCACACATACGCCTCATTCCCTGACAATCCCCACGTAGGGTGACCAAGGTAACTGCGGATCGTGGCGAAACGTCGCGGCGGGGATGGCTGACCTCTCCAGGGTCAGGCCCAGCGAGACCGGAAGCGTCGTCAGTCGCTCTGTCTTGGGCGGCAGGACCACTCGTCGCTCGTGAGCAAGGACCATGGCCTCGCCCACGAGCGCGTGGTGAGGTCGTCATGCCACGTCCAGGTGGTCGCGCAGCAGGCTCTCGGCGCGGCGGCGGCGCTGGACGAGTCCATGGGCGGTCACGCCGCGACGGGCCGCGAGCTCGACGACCGGATGGCCGTCGACGCGGGTCTTCATGATGAGCTCGGCCGCTCCCTCGGCGATCATGCCGGTCTCCTCGGCGCTCGCCAGCTCCTCGACGAAGAGCAACGCGATGACCTCGTCCTCTGCCGATGCGGCGACGACATCGCGCCCTGGCAGGTCCTTGATCGGTTCACGGTCAGCGACGAGCTGCTTGCGGATGTCGAACAGCAGGTTGGCGGCCACGGAGCGGACTCGGTGGGAGGGGTAGCAGCAGATCCGCTCCCAGGCGATCGCGACGAGATCGCCGGCGGTGCTGTCCGGATCGGCATTGCCGAAGGCGACTGCGAGCCTTACGAGCCCGGGCATGAGTGCCTGGAGAACGACGCGAGCGGCAGCCTGGTCGCGCGCCGACCGGGAGACAAGCGCACCGAGCACCTCGTCGGCCCGGTGCGGGTCTCGCCGGAGGGCGAGGACATCCTCGACGGTGTCGAGTCCAGCGAGCGCCGGCTCGACCCTCCGCCACCGCTGGAGCGCGGCGCGGGCCTCGCAGCCATCGCTGAACTGTCGCCACTCCTGGTCGAGAGCGGCGAAGATCGGGAATCGATCGTGCATGGCGCACCTCCGTGAGGGCCGCTCCCGGTGAGCGGTCTGGACGCACGATGCGCGAGGGCCCTCACCGTCGGGCTCACCGTCGGGCTCACCGTCCAGGAATTTCTTCGGCGGCGCCGGCGTGAGCGTCGAGCGTGAGACGCCCGAGGGGTCTCACGCATGCGTGAGACCGATTGCGGAGTGTGACCTCCGCGTCACGCACCGTGAGTCCGTCTCACCGCGCGGCTCACCGTCGGGCTCACCGTCTCCACTTCGATGTCACCGGCGAGACGGTGAGAGACCTTTGGGCCTC
>JBKJLN010000208.1:0-2805 GCA_046596935.1 Acidimicrobiales bacterium | reverse complement strand
CCGACCTCGTGGTTCACCAGCATGCGCCGGTACGACTCGAGATCTCCCGTCCACTTCGGCGTCGAGGCGCGCCAACGATCAGCGTTGAGGGCGACCACCGACCCGTTCTGGCAGGAGTACTTGCCGTAGGTGTCGTAGGGCAGGCAAAGGCGATCGACCTCCTCTCCCTCGGCCAGGACGATCCGGTACGGCGCGTCGGCGGGATCTCCTCGGCGCTCGAATCGGAAGGCGGCGCGGCTCCATCCGCGCCCATCCGACAAGGTCGCCTCGGCCAGCGACTCGAAGTTGGCGGTGGCCTCGTCGGTGGTGTGCCGCTCGAGCACGTAGACGATGTCGATCGTGGATGGAGGCGACAACGGATCGGCGATCGGCGCAGCGCCGGTCGTCGTGGTGGAGGCCCGGCGCTGGAGGGTCGCCGGCCGAGGAGGAGGCGCCGTTCCGGCTGCCGTCGGGACCGCCGCCGTGTCGAGGCTCGGGGTCGTGACATCGGTCGAGGTCGTCGTCGTGTCCGGGTCGGCCGCCGAGAGCACCGGGGCGGCCCGCTGGACCCGCTCGGGCGGCTCCGTCGCGCCCGACCCGCAAGCGGCGAGGAGTCCGAGGACCACGACCGCCCATCGAGTGCGCACCTCGGAGATCCTGCCCCAGACCCGCTTTCGAACAGTTCCGCCGGCGGGGCGGGCCTGTACTGTCCGAAAGCCGATGAACCCTGCCGAACTGCTGGCCGCCGTGACCGCCCGGACGCCCGTGGACGACCGGGAACGGATCTCCATCGAGCGCTTCGCCGCTGAGATCCCCGGCCTCGCCGCTCCCTTCGACGAGCTCGCCGACCCGACCCATGTCACCGCTTCGGCCTTCGTCGTGAGTGATCGGGGCATCGTGCTCCACCGCCACAAGATCCTGGGCCAGTGGCTCCAGCCGGGCGGGCACATCGACGCCGGAGAGAGCCCGGCCGAGGGTGCCCTCCGAGAAGCGACGGAGGAGACGGGCCTGTCGGTACGACACCCGGCAGCCGGGCCGGCCCTCGTGCACGTCGACGTCCATCCCGGTCCGCGAGGCCACACCCACCTCGACGTGCGGTTCCTGCTCGAAAATGGAGGCGACGAACCCGATCCACCGACGCACGAGAGCCAGGACGTCCGTTGGTTCGCCTGGGACGAAGCCCTGGCCATCGCCGACCCCGGCCTCATCGGCGCTCTCGAGGCCCTCCGACCACCTCGGTAGCATCGCCGCCTGACAGAGGAGAATTTGCATGCACCCCGGAGTCCACGCAGAGAACCAGCCCGACAAAGTCGCGTACGTCATGGCTGGGTCGGGCGAATCGGTCACCTACAAGGAGTTGGACGAGCGGTCGAACCGCTTGGCCCAGTTGCTCTTCGACCGAGGGCTGCGTCCCGGGCAGAGCATCGCCATCTGCATGGAGAACAACGCCCGTTACCTCGAAGCCACGTGGGCGGCGCAACGGTCCGGGCTCTATTACACCTGCGTGAGTTCACGGCTCACCGTCGGCGAGGCGGAGTACATCCTCAACGACTGCGAGGCCAGGGCGCTCATCACGTCGGCCGACAAGCGTGAGCTCGCCGAGGCGCTGGCCGACAAGATCCCGAACGTCGAGACCAGGTTGATGATCGGCGGCACCATCGACGGGTTCGAGGCCTACGAGGAGGTGGTCGCCGGGTATCCCGCCGAACCCCTCGAGCGCCAACTCGAGGGCGCCGACATGCTCTACAGCTCGGGCACCACCGGCCGGCCGAAGGGCGTCAAGGCACCGTTGGCCGAACGCCCTCTGGGAGAGAACGCCGGTGCCGTCGGCATGCTCGCCCAGGTGCTGTACGGATTCGTTCCCGACAGCGTCTACCTGTCTCCGGCGCCGCTCTATCACGCGGCCCCGTTGCGCTTCGTCATGTCGGCCCTGCGCATCGGCTGCACCGTTGTCGTGATGGAACACTTCGCTCCGGTCGAGTTCCTGCGCAACATCGAGCGCTACAAGGTCACCCACACCCAAGTGGTGCCAACGATGTTCGTGCGCATGCTCAAACTGGCCGAGGAAGAACGCTCGTCCTTCGACGTGTCGAGTATTCAGACCGTCATCCATGCGGCGGCGCCCTGCCCCATCCCGGTCAAGGAGCAGATGATCGCCTGGTGGGGCCCGGTCATCCACGAGTACTACGCCGGTACCGAAGGAAATGGCTTCGTCGCTTGCAACTCCGACGAGTGGCTGGCCCACAAGGGAAGTGTGGGCAAGGCCCTCACCGGCATCATCCACATCTGTAGCGAGGAGGGCGCCGACCTCCCCAACTACGAGTCGGGCACGATCTACTTCGAAGGCGCCACCAACTTCGAGTACCACAACGATCCGGAGAAAACGAAGAACTCCCGGCACCCCGACCACAGCGATTGGTCGACCCTCGGCGACATCGGATACCTCGACGACGACGGCTTCCTCTTCCTCACCGACCGCAAGGCCAACATGATCATCTCGGGCGGCGTGAACATCTATCCGCAAGAGGCCGAGAACATCCTCACCATGCACCCGAAGGTCATGGACGTCGCTGTCTTCGGCATACCCAATGAGGACTTCGGCGAGGAGGTCAAGGCCGTCGTGCAACCCGTCTCCATGGATGACGCCGGCCCCGAACTCGAGCGGGAGTTGCTGGCCTTCGCCAAGGAGCATCTGGCCGGTTTCAAGGTGCCCCGATCGATCGACTTCGAAGCCGAACTCCCCCGCCACCCCACCGGCAAGCTCTACAAGCGACTCCTCCGTGACCGGTACTGGGAAGGCCACCAATCGAAGCTGGTCTGATGGGC
>JBKJLN010000061.1:0-2793 GCA_046596935.1 Acidimicrobiales bacterium | reverse complement strand
CGTCGCCTCCTCGTGGAACGAGGTCACCCCGTGCAACATGCCGCTCGACCGGCTGGCCAAGCGGTCGAAGGAGGGGGTGCGAGCTGCCGGCGGCTTCCCGATCGAGTTCGTCACGATCGCCATCAGCGACGGCATCTCCATGGGACACGAGGGCATGCGGGCCTCGCTCGTGAGTCGCGAGGTCATTGCCGACTCCGTCGAGACGGTGATGCACGCCGAACGCTTCGACGCACTGGTGACCTTGGCCGGTTGCGACAAGTCACTCCCCGGCATGCTCATGGCCGCCGCCCGGCTCGACCTTCCGTCGGTGTTCCTCTACGGCGGGTCGATTCAGCCGGGGCACATCCCCGGCGATCCCGAGAACCGAGCGCTCGACATCACCAGTGTCTTCGAGGCCGTCGGCGCGCGCGCCGTCGGAGCGCTCAGCGATGAAGAGCTCTCGCTCATCGAGCGCCATGCCTGCCCCACCATCGGCTCCTGCGCCGGCATGTTCACCGCCAACACCATGGCGTCGGTGGCCGAGGCCATCGGGATGGCCCTTCCGGGGTCGTCGTCGCCGGCGGCCGTCGATCCCCGTCGGCAGGATTTCGCCTTCGCCTCGGGGGAAGCCGTCGTGCGCCTGCTCGACCTCGAGCTTCGACCCCGCAAGATCATGACGAAGGCGGCGTTCGAGAATGCCATCGCCATCGTCATGGCCCTCGGTGGATCGACGAATGCCGTCCTGCACCTCCTGGCCATGGCAAATGAAGCCCGCGTCGATCTCGAACTCGAGGACTTCAACCGCGTCGGTCGTCGCGTCCCTCACATCGCCGACACCAAGCCCCACGGCAAGTACCACATGAGCGATCTCGATCGCATCGGCGGGGTGCCCGTGGTGATGAAAGAACTCCTCGACGCCGGCTTGATCGACGGCGACTGCCTCACCGTCACCGGCAAGACCATCGCTCAGAACCTGGCCGACCTCGCACCGCCTGCGCCTGACGGAGACGTCGTCCATCCTCTCGACCGGCCCATCCACGTTGAC
Organism: Acidimicrobiales bacterium; assembly: GCA_046596935.1. Lineage (GTDB taxonomy): Bacteria > Actinomycetota > Acidimicrobiia > Acidimicrobiales > CADCTF01 > DATLED01. The sequence goes on along the minus strand of JBKJLN010000061.1, from coordinate 1,769 downwards.
GGCGGCATCGCCGTGCTCACCGGCACGCTGGCCCCGCGAGGGTCGGTCGTCAAAGTGGCCGGCATCGATCACGAACAGTTCGAGGGTCTGGCCCGCGTCTTCGACGGTGAGGACGGCGCCATGGAAGCCATCCTCAGCGGATCGATCGAGCCGGGCACGATCCTCGTCATTCGCTACGAGGGTCCGAAGGGCGGTCCGGGTATGCGGGAGATGCTGGCCGTGACCGGCGCCATGAAGGGTGCAGGGCGCGGTGGAGACTGCGCGCTGCTCACCGACGGTCGTTTCTCCGGTGGCACCCACGGGTTCTGCATCGGCCACGTCGCCCCCGAGGCCGTCGACGGTGGGCCGATCGCCTTCGTGCGCGACGGCGACCGCATCGCCATCGACATTCCGGCGCGCTCGATCAACCTGCTCGTCGACGAAGACGAACTCGCCCGTCGCCGCGTCGACTGGAAGGCGCCGCCGCCGCGCTACACCACCGGCGTGCTGGCCAAATTCGCCCGCCTCGTCACCGGCGCCGAGCGCGGCGCCATCACCGAAGCCTGAGCGAGGGTTCCCTCCGCTCCAGGTTTGGTCAGCCGGCGAGTCCGAAGAAGACCAGAACTGCGCGACCGAGAGCGACCATCTGCTCGTCGCCAAGTCGCCCGATCCGCTCGCCGAGTTTCGAGCGGGGGACTGTTGTGATCTTGTCGACCATCAAGCTGCAGGGCTCTCGAAGTCCGTTGATGTCGTCGGCCTCGATGAAGAGTCGGAAGAGCGGCGCCTCCGCAGGGTCCGTCGTGAACGCGCAAACGGTGACCGAGTCCGTGACATCGAACCGGTCGTCTTGCAGGAGCACGACTGGTCGATGCTTGCCGACGTATCCGGTGCCGGCGGCGGCGGTCCAGATCTCGCCTCGCCTCAATCGTCATCCAGGCTGACGGCGTCGATGAACGCCTGGTCGTCCTCGGCGTGACGACTGGCGGCGACGGCAGCAGCCTGACGATGTGCCTCGCTTGTGAACTCGCTCGATCGGACATCCGGTACCCAGATCTGGACAGGACGGAGGCCCTGCGCACGAAGTCGTCGGCGGTGTTCGCGCACCCGCCTTCGCGAGTTCGGCTCCTCCTTCGGCGCAGCCATGCCCAGACGTTACATGTAACGCCCGGGGTTCCCGTCGATCCGCAGAGATCGGTTCGTCCGGCATGGCTGCGTCCTCGAAGATCACCGGAGCGTGCTCGCGCTCGCTCCACGGACCGACGTGCAGTCGGAGCGGTGATCAGACAACATCGCGCATGGGACGAATCAGGACGAAGTGGGCTGCCGCGATCATCATCGTGGTCGGCATCGTGGGAGGGGCGGGGCAGCCGGCGGGCGCGGTGCACCTGTTCCCCCTCACGCCGACGTTCGACCCCCTCGGCCACGACTGTGCCAAGAAGCTTGCTCCGAGCCCGGGTGGATCGGCCGGGGCGGTGCAGGTCATGGGCTTCAACTTCATCGACGGGACGAGCCGAACGTCGACGACCCGTGTGAAGGCCGGGCAGGCAGTCACCTGGACGTGGAGCGTCGACCATTGCCACTCGGTCACCTTTGCCCCGGGAGGGCCCGCTGGCACTGCTGGCGGCGACGGTTTCATGCCCGCTGGCCAACCGCAGCTCGTGCGGTTGAGCGGAGCGGCCAACAGCTTCACCGCCACCTTTCCCGATGCGGGCACCTTCTCTTACAGCTGCGTCCACCACGCCCAGGTGGGCATGACGGGCGCAGTAGTGGTCGAACCGGCGGCAGCCACT
>JBKJLN010000415.1:0-3092 GCA_046596935.1 Acidimicrobiales bacterium | reverse complement strand
TGACCGTCACTGACGACTTGCCGACGCCGCCCTTGCCCGAGGCGATGCCGAGCACGCGCGTCTTCACCCCGGGCTCGTTGAACGGGATGGGCTTGCGGGCCGCCGGTTGGCCGCCATGATCGTGGCCGGCGTGGTCGTGTCCACCGCCGCCGGCGCCCTGGAGCTTGACCTTCAGCGCCGCCCGCTGCTCGTCGGTCATGACGGTGAGGTCGACCTCGACCCGCTCGACTCCGTCGAGGGGCTGCACGGCCCCGGTGACCCGGCTCGTGATCTCGGCTCGCAACGGACAGCCGGCGACGGTCAGGGCGATCGTGACGGTGACCGCACTCCCGGCGATGGCGATGTCGCGCACCATGTCGAGGTCGACGATGCTGCGGTGCAGCTCCGGGTCTTGGACGGGCCGGAGCGCCTCCAGGACCTGCTCGCGGGTGATGGTCATTGCTTGGCTCCAGCCGGGCTCGGGGATTTCCCCTATCTCGATAGGTAATATTACCGGGGTGGGTCCGGTACCCCTCACGGGGGACGACTTCAGTGCGATGGTCGCAGCGGTCACTTCTGCCTTCGGTGACCCGACTCGACGCGAGATCTACCTCGTCGCCCGCACCGAATCCGACGGTGTAACGGCCGGCGAAGTGGCGGAGAAGTTCTCCCTCCACGCCAACGTCGCCCGCCACCACCTCGACAAGTTGGCCGCCGGGGGCTACCTGGAGGTTCACGTCGTGCGCACGGAAGGCGGCGGCGCGGGTCGGCCCTCCAAGCGCTACACGGCATCGGACAAGGGTTCGATCGATTTCCCTGCCCGGCGTGACGACCTCATCGTCACACTGCTCGGGCGCACGCTGGCCCGGCTCCCCGTCGAGGAAGCGCGAGCGCTGGCCGAGGAGGTGGGCGAGGAGTACGGCCGGTCCCTCGCCGCCGCCATGTCTCCCACCGACGGCGCCCGATCGCGGCGGGCAGCGATGCAAGCGGTGGCCGACGCTCTCACCGCCCACGGATTCGCCGCCCACGCCGAAGCCCGGGGCAATGGCTCGCTCGCCATCATCAACGAGCAGTGCCCCTTCGGCGCCGCCGCCCACGAGAACCCTGTCATCTGCTCCGTCGACCGCGGCATGGTCCGGGGCATGCTCGCCGGCCTCTACGGCGACACGATGCCGGTCACGGAATCGTCCCGCGCCTTCGGCGACGCCGCCTGCGCGACCGTTATTTGACCTCGCTCTGCGGCGCCACCCTTCGGGCCAGGGCCTTGCCGCTTGATCGGCGGCTGCTCGTTGGCGCTCCCGACGCCGCTGGCGCAAAGTGGGCGTTGTGAGCCGGGCCTACCTCGACCATGCGTCGACGTCGCCGGCGCGGCCGGAGGTCGTGGAGGCGATGCTGGCTTGGATGAGCGGCGACGGGGCCGCCGACCCCGGGCGGGTCCACACCGAGGGGCGGATGGCCCGCGCCGCCCTCGAGCATGCGCGGGAGCAGGTGGCCGAGTTGCTGGGCGCCCGACCGCGCGAGGTCGTCTTCACCAGCGGCGCCACCGAGGCCATCAACGCGGCCACCTTCGGGGCCGCCGCGCGGTTTGCCGGTCCCGGGTTCGCGCGCATCGTCTCGAGCGCGGTCGAGCACTCGGCGGTGCTCGAGTCGAGCCGGCGCCACGACCTCGTCACCGTCGGCGTCGACGGGCTCGGACGGGTCGACCCGGTCGAGATGCTGGCGGCGGTCGACCAGGCGCCGACCGCCCTCGTTCATCTGCAGTGGGCCAATCACGAGGTGGGCACGCGCCAGCCCGTCGCCGAGGTCGTCGCCGGCTGTCGCGAGCGGGGCGTGCTCGTACACGTCGACGCCGCCATCGCCGCCGGCCATGATCCGATCGATTTCGTCGGATTGGGCGCGGACCTGGTTTCTGTCAGCGCTCACAAGTTCGGTGGGCCCAAGGGGGCAGGAGCGCTGCTCGTGCGGCGGGGACTCCGACTCGACCCCTTCATCGTCGGCGGCGAGCAAGAGCGCGCCCGGCGCGGCGGTGTGGAGAACGTTCCTGCGCTCGTCGGGTTCGGCGCCGCCGCCGAACTGGCCGGCGCGACGCTTCTGGAGGATGCCGATCGCGCCCGCGCGCAGACCGAGCGCCTGGCCAGTGTCGCCCTCGACACCTACGACGTGCGCACCTACGGCGACCAATCCGCCCGTATCCCGCACCTGGTGTGTCTCGGGGTCGACGGGGTCGAGGCCGAGGCGGTGCTCCTCGGGCTCGATCAGGCGGGCGTCGCTGCCCACTCCGGAAGCGCCTGCTCGTCGGAGTCACTCGAGCCCTCCCCCATCCTCCTGGCCATGGGGGTGGAGGCCGAGCGGTCACTGCGGGTCTCCGTCGGCTGGTCGACCACCGATGACGACGTCGACGCCTTCGTCCGAGCCTTCCCCGACGTCATCGCCCGGCTCCGCTCCCTTCGGAGCTGACCGGGGCCGAGCTGAGCGAACTCGCTCAGTCGCCCCAGTGGCGCTGTTCGAGGAAGGGATCGCCGTACATGTGGTAGCCGTTGCGCTCCCAGAACCCCGGCTCGTCGCCGGCCATGAACTGGAGCGCTCGCAGCCACTTGGCCGACTTCCAGAAGTAGAGCCTCGGGACGAAGAACCGCAGCGGATAGCCGTGCTCGGGATCGAGGGGCTGGCCGTCGTACTCGTAGGCGAGCAGGGCCTTGGGCTGCTCGCGACCGTTCACGAGATTGACGCCGATCACATCCTCGAGCGGCAGGTTGGCGGTGAAGCCGAACTCGCTGTGACACATGAGGTGGGTCGCCTCGTCACGCACCTCGACGAGGTCGAGCACGGCGCCGAAGGGCACGCCCCGCCAGACGGTGTCGAACTTCGACCACTTGGTCACGCAGTGGATGTCGGTGACGATCTCCGCCGACGGCAACTCCTGCAACTGCGCCCACGAAAGCGTGACCGGTGCCTCGACGAGCCCTGCGATGTTGAAATCCCACTCGTCGAGGCCCTTGTAGTCGGGGACGCTGCCGGCGTGCAGCACCGGGAAGCGGTCGGTGAAGTACTGCCCCGGCGGGAGCCGCGTCGGATCGATGCCGCGCTGCTCGAGTTCCTTACGGTTCTTGTCG
>JBKJLN010000403.1:0-3044 GCA_046596935.1 Acidimicrobiales bacterium | reverse complement strand
CGCCACGCGATGGGGGAGCCCCCTGAACGAACACAGGACGGAGCGAACGGATTGGACGTCGGCGCCGGCCTCCAGCGCCGCCGCCGAGGCCGCCAGGAAGTTGGACAGTTCGTGGGGAAGCTGGCGCTGCAGTTCGTCGATGCGGGCGATGACTTCTCCCGCAGGAGTCACCAGGGTGCCATCGGCGACCGTGTAGTCGCCGACCGCGAGGCCGTACGTCACGACTCGACCAGGGGCCTTCGCCGCCCATCGCATCACCTCGGCGTCTTCGGCGTTGGCGATGGCCACGTCGTCAGGGCCTTGGGATTGCCAGATGCGCGCCTTGGCGGCGGCGTAGTGCTCGATCGTGGGGTGCCAGTCGAGATGATCGGGCGAGAGGTTCAGCCAGACCGCCACCGTCGGGCGGAACCGGTCGGTGAACTGCAGGCGAAACGACGACGCCTCGACGACGAAGCATTCGACGTCGGAGCGGTCGAGGGCGTCGACGAGCGGCAGATCGTTGTTTCCAGCGTCGATGACGACCTTCCCCGAGGCGGAGAGCATCGCCGTGATCAACGTCGTGACGGTGGTCTTGCCGTTGGTGCCGGTCACGGCGACGATCGGACGATCGTCCCACTCGGCGGCGAGCTCGAACTCGCTCCACACGGGGACGCCCGCCGCCATCGCGGCCTTGATCACCGGGTGGTCGATCCTCATGCCGGGCGTCGGCAGCACGACATCGATGGCTCCGAACAGTTCATCGATGTCGATCTCGTCGGTCGTGTGCAACTCGACGCCCAGGCCCAGGGCCCGCTCGCGAGCGGCTTCGGATGGTCGGTCGTCGAGCACGACAACCGATCCGCCTCGCGCCTGCACCTGGCGTACGACCGCCTCGTTGGTGACGGCCAGCCCCAACACGAGCGCCCTCACGTGAGCGCAGCCATCAATCAACGACGCCGAGGGCGATGAAGTCGGCATAGAAGATGCCGATCGCCATGGCCGTGCAGAGTCCGGCCAGGATCCAGAACCGGATGATGACCGTCGTCTCCGGCCAGCCGAGCAACTCGAAGTGGTGGTGCAGCGGAGCCATCCGGAACACCCGCTTGTGGAACAGGCGGAAGCTCACGATCTGGATGATGTCGGAGAGGGTGATGATCACGAAGAGCCCGGCGACGATCGGGAGCAGGAGTTGCAGGTTCATCACCAGCGACAGCGCGGCGATGCCGGCTCCGATGCCGAGCGCGCCGATGTCGCCCATGAAGATCCGGGCCGGCGCGGCGTTCCACCACAGGAAGCCGATGCAGCCGCCAGTCATGGCGATGGCCACCAAAGCGAGGTCGAGGGCCTGGGGAACGGCGTAGACCTCCGGGTGACGGAATTGCCAGAACCCGATGATGGCGAGGGCCGAGAGGGCGAAGGTCGAGGAGCCGGCCGCCAATCCGTCGAGACCGTCGGCCAGGTTGACGGCATTGGACGTGCCCACGATCAGCAGCACCGCCCAGATCACCCACGCCCACGTCGGCAATGGCGTCGAGGAAAGAGCGTCCCACCGGGTGAACGAGAGATTCGTCTTCACGTGGGCGTAGCGCAGGGCCACCAGACAGAAGAGCCCCGCCGCGGTCAGCTGGCCGAGGATCTTGGCTCGCTTGTTGAGGCCGAGGCTGCGCTCCTTCCGGACCTTGATCCAGTCGTCGAGGAGCCCGGTGAGGCCGGCGCCGACGAGCGCGATGAGCACGGCGATGCCGCCCCACGTGAAGATCTGGCCGGTGTCGCCACCGGGGCGGCGAGCGTGCCCGGCGAGGTACCCGGCCACCGTCCCGACGACGATGACGATGCCGCCCATGGTCGGGGTGCCAGCCTTGATGAGGTGCCCCTGGGGCCCGTCCTCCCGAATCTGCTGGCCGATGCCGTTGGCCTGCAGCCAGCGGATCAGTATCGGCGTACCGATCAACGAGACGAGAATGGCTACGGCACCGGCGAGGAGGAGGGCGATCACGAGGGGGACTCTCTGGTCGACGGTGCAGCGGCGGACGGTGACGAGGCAAGCAACTCGAGGGCGACGCTGCGATCGTCGAAGGGAAGGACTCGGTCGCCGATGGTCTGGCCCTCCTCGTGGCCCTTGCCGGCGATGACGACGACATCACCCGCCGAGGCCCGGGCGAACGCACAGGCGATGGCGGCGCGTCGGTCGGGTTCGACGAGCACCTGGGCCCCGCCGGTCGCGCCCTCCACGATGGCAGCGATAATGAGGTCGGGATCCTCGTCGCGAGGGTTGTCGGAGGTGACGACGACGACGTCGGCGACGCTCGACGCTGCCCATCCCATGGGGCCGCGCTTCGACGGGTCACGCTGACCACCGCAACCGAAGACGGCCAACACCCGCCCGTGTTCACCGGCGGCGCGTCGAGCCGACTGCAGGACCGACTCGATGGCGAGGGGCGTGTGGGCGTAGTCGACGACGACCCGAAACTCCTGACCGGCCTCGACCGACTCGGCATGGCCAGGGACGGGCGCCAACGTGGAGAGCCCGGCGACGATGGCGTCGCGATCGACGCCGAGTTCGCGCGTCGCCGTGGCGGCGGCGATGGCATTGGCCACGTTGAAGAGGCCGTCGAGGGGGAGGCGAACGACGGCGCCATCCCATCGGAACGTCGACCAACCGGTGCCGAGATCGAGATCGTCGACATCGGCCAACGAGAAGGGCCGCATCGGCACCGTGGCCGTATCGAGCAGCCGCCGCCCGTATTCGTCGTCGCCGTTCACGATGCCGATCGCCGTGCGGTCGGGTCGGAAGAGCGATGCCTTCGCCTCGAAGTAGGCCTCCATCGAACCGTGGTCGTCGAGATGGTCCTGGGACAGGTTGGTGAAGATCGCAGCCTCGAACCACACAGCGTCGACCCGGCGCTGCACGAGGCCAACGGAGGAGACCTCGACGGCGGCCGCCCGCTTGCCGTCGGCCACGAACGACGCCAGCCGAGCCTGCAAGGCCGGAGCCTCGGGCGTCGTACGGCTCTCACTCATCGTTCCGATGACACCCGTCGGGCGTCCTGCCGCCTCGAGGATCG
>JBKJLN010000371.1:0-5248 GCA_046596935.1 Acidimicrobiales bacterium | reverse complement strand
ATCGACGTTGGCGCCCACGCTCTATGGCCGGGGCGACTCGATTTCGGCGTGGGCGGACCGAATCCTGGCGGAGGTCGGCGACGAGGATCTGGCCGTCGTCGGCGCTTCCGTCGGGGGCTTCTGTGCGCTGGAAATCGCTCGGCTCGCTCCACAACAAGTCCGTACGGTCGTGCTCGTCGGCTCGAAGGCCGGCGTTCGTCGCGATGACGCCGCACGCGACCACGCTCTGCAGGTTCTCGCGGGCGAAGGGTTCGAGGCCGCCTGGGCCGAGTTCTGGTTGCCGCTGTTCGGTCCGAGCGCGAGTTCCGAGGTCGTGACCCGTGCCAAGGCCCTCGCCCGAGCGGTGCCCGTCGACGACCTCGTTCGTGGTGTGCGGGCGTTCTACGACCGACCCGATCTCGCCGACTTCGCTCGGACCTGGAAGGGACGAATCGAGGTGATCAGCGGCGAGCACGACCAGTCGCCACCGTCAACGACGAGTGCGTCGGTCGCCCTCGCGGCGGTGAACGGACGGTTCCACCTCGTTCCCGATGCCGGCCACTACGTCAGCCTGGAGCAACCGGCGGCCTTCGACCAGCTCCTGCGGGAGGTCCTCAGCCGGCCCCAGCGATGTTGATCATCCAGCCGATACCGAACTTGTCGGTACACATGCCGAACGTGTCCCCCCAAGGCGCCTTCTCGAGAGGCACGCCCACCTCGCCGTCGACGACAAGCTGGTCCCAGTAACTGCGGAGCTTGGCCTCGTCGTCGCCACTCAGCGAGATCGACCCGTTGAACGGCAAGTGGTCCATCCCGCTCGGAGTGTCAGCGCCCATCAACACCAGTCCGTTGTCGCCGTTCAACTGCGCGTGCATGACGTTGTCCTTCTGGGACTCCTCGGTCGGAACGCCGGGCATGTCGCCGAACAACATCACATTCAGTTCGCCGCCGAAGATCGACTGGTAGAACTCCATCGCCTGCCGGGCGTTGTCACGGAAACTGATGTAGGGGTTGAGGAGGACGCTCATGCCCTCAGTCTGCTTCAGCAGCCTCGCTGCTCGGCGGCCAGACGCGAGTCAGGGCACCGGATCGGTGCCCTGACCTACATCTCCACTTGGAGCGGACGACCAGATTCGAACTGGCGACCCCAACCTTGGCAAGGTTGTGCTCTACCAACTGAGCCACGTCCGCAGTGAAGCGATGAACAGCATAGCGCTCACTCCCGACCCAGTTTGTTGGGCCGTTGTGGTCGCCACAAGGGCCCACAGAACGCTTTACAGCAGCCAAAAGGGCCCGACAAAGCCCACGGAGGCGACGCCAGCCAACCAGAGCGGCCGGGTCAGGATCCGGCTTCGGCTGCCGCCTTCAGCAGTTCGTCGAGCGACCGCTCGAGGCCGGCGGCGATCGACCACACCTCGGGCACGGTTTCCCGGCAGGCGACAAGGCCGAAGCACATCTGACCCATGTAACTCATGACGGTGATGTTGAGCCCGCCGCCGTCCATGATCGGCCCCATCGGATACATCGCCGACATCCTCGAACCCGCGGAGTACAACGGGAAGTCGGGCCCCGGAACATTCGAGATGGTCACGTTGAAAAGGGGGCGGTGGCGGTCGGCCAACTTCATGTTCGAGTAGAGCCGGGCGGCGCGTGCCGCAACGGCCGGCGCTGCGAACTCGGCCCAGTTCATCAGGGTCTCGGCGCCGATGGCCTTCTCCTGCTCTTTCGCATGGGCGGTGCCGGCGCTGATGGTGTGCAGCCGTTCGACCGGATCATCGATGTCGGTGGCGAGCGAGACGAGCATCTGCGACACCTGGTTACCCATGGCCCCCTTGAGATCTTCGGTGCGCACCGAGATCGGAACCATGGCCACGAGCGGCGCATCCAGCTCCTCGCCCCGCTCGTCGAGGTACGTCCGCAAGGCGCCGGCGCAGAGTGCGAGCACGAGGTCGTTCACCGTTCCACCGAGGGCGTTCTTGGCCTTCTTCACGTCGGCCAGCGGCAGCTGCTTGAACGCGAACTTCCGATGCGGAGTGATGGCCCCGTTGAACGAAGTACGGGGAGCGGAGAACGGCGCCGGCGGCGGCGTGATCTCCGGCTTGCGGTTGCGGCGTCGGAGGGTGACCGCGGCCTCGATCGTCCGGCGGGCCGCCTTCACTCCGAGGATGGGCTGGCGAGCCAGGGAGTTCAACGCCCACCCCACGAGCTCGACGTCGGTCGGAATGCGATCGGGGACCCACTCCGTCTCGGGCACCGTCTCCATGGGTTCGGGCTGGAAGTCGAGAAGGTTGACCGTCAGCTCGTTGCCGGACACTCCGTCGATGGCTGCGTGGTGGGTCTTCGTGACCGAGGCGATCATCCCGTCCTTGAGTCCCTCGACGACATACATCTCCCACAGGGGGCGAGAGCGATCGAGTTGACGGCTCATGACATCGGCGGCGAACTCGGCCAGTTCCTCCTCGCCACCCGGCGAAGGCAGGGCGGCACGGCGCACGTGGTAGTCGATGTCGAAGTCCGGGTCTTCGATCCAGAGCGGGTGGTGCAACTGCATCGGCACCTCGACGAGGCGGCGGCGGAAGGGCGGCAGGAGGTGGAGCCGCGAGGCCACGAGTTCCTTCACCTTCTCGAAGTCATATCCTCCCGGCACCGTCGACGGGTCGAAAATGGCCGTCGATGCCACGTGCATGTGATTGCTCGGGGTTTCGAGGTAGAGGAAGGTCGCGTCGAGTCCAGAGAGGCGTTGCATCAGGGCATTCTCGCCCAAATAGGCGCCGCCGTCACTTGAGGAGGCGGGACAGGCGTCGATCGGCGAGAGGCTTCCCTCCGGTTTGGCAGGTTGCGCAGTACTGCAGTGATTTCGTCGAAAACGACACTTCCCGCACCACGTCTCCGCAGACCGGGCAGGGCTCACCGGTGCGACCGTGCACCCGCATCCCCGACCGCTTCTCCGTCTTGAGGCCCGCCGCCGGAAGCCCAGCAGATCGTTGCACCGCATCGCGAAGAACGGACACGAGCGAGTCGTGGAGCCGTCCGACCTCGTCGGCGATGAGCTTGTTGGCGGCCTTGAACGGAGAGAGCCGCGCCGCATGCAGGGCGTCGTCGGAGTAGGCGTTGCCGACGCCGGCGATGATCCGTTGGTCGGTGAGCACACCTTTGATCTGACTTCCCGTCGAGGACAGTGCATGGGCGAGCACGTCCGACGTGAAGGCGGCATCGAGCGGATCGGGGCCGAGGGTAGTGACGTGTTCGATGTCGTCGGGGGAGGTGACGACATAGGCGGCGAGGCGCTTCTCGGTGGCGGCCTCGGTGGCGTCGAATCCACTGCCGTCGACGAAACGCACCCGCAAGGCGAGGGGGCCCTTGGGATTGAGTTTCGACGGACCCTTCGGAAAGGAATCACGCCACTTGAGCCAGCCCGACCGAGCCAGGTGCAGGACCAGCCAAGGACCACCGTCGGTTCGCAACAACAGGAACTTGCCGCGGCGGGTGACGTCGAGCAGCGTCCGACCGGCCAGCGCTTCGACGGGCGGGTCGTAGGTCTTGAGGGCGGAGAGCGACGCCACCTCGACGCGCTTGATCTCCCGGTTCGACGCCACCTCGGTGAGGAACGACGCCAGCGCTTCGACCTCGGGCAGTTCGGGCATGCGCTAGCGACCCGTATGCCCGAAGCCGCCCAGACCTCGCTCGCTCGCCGGCAACGCATCCACCCGACGGAAGGTCGCCTCCTCCACTCGTTGGATCACCAGCTGGGCGATGCGATCGCCACGACGGACCTCGTAGTCGTCGGTCGGGTGATGGTTGACCAACAGCACGCCCACCTCATCGCGATAGCCAGCATCGATGAGGCCGGGCGCATTGAGGACGGTCACGCCATGACGAAGGGCGAGGCCGCTCCGGGGCTGTACGAAGCCGGCATATCCGGGCGGAATGGCGAGAGCCACGCCCGAAGGAACGACGGCGCGCCCCCCTCCTGCACCGAGCACGACGCCGGCTCGGGCGACGAGGTCGGCGCCGGCATCGCCCGCGGTGGCATACGAGGGCAAGGGCAGATCGGGGTCGAGAGCGACCACGGCGACATCGAGCACGACCCGACACTAAGGAAATTCACTTGCTGGCGCGACGCCGCATCCGCCAAGGTTCCCGCCAGACCAACGGTCGTGCCGAACGTCGGCGGCAGGAACGAACGGAGAGGGGGAGCGAGATGACAGGCCTTGTGCGAGTCGGAGCTCGTTCCCAACCACTCGCGTTTCCCCACAACGCCTGGCGCTGAGCCACGGCCCGGGGGGCGCACCACCTCCGGAGGATTCTCCCGTTGTTCACTCTCGACCCGTTCCAGCGGCGTGCCGCCGCTGCGATCGACCGGGGCCAGTCCGTCCTCGTCGCCGCCCCCACGGGCGCCGGCAAGACCCTGGTCGCCGACCATGCCATCGACCGGGCTCTCGCGTCCGGCGCCAAGACCTTCTACACCACCCCGCTCAAGGCTCTCTCCAACCAGAAGTTCCGAGACTTCTCGGCCCGCCTCGGCGCCGCGCGGGTCGGCCTCCTCACCGGCGATCGCTCTGTGCGTCCGGACGCGCCCGTAGTGGTGATGACGACCGAAGTGCTGCGGGCTCTGCTCTACGACCGCGGGCCGATCCTCGATGGGCTCGGCGTCATCGTTCTGGACGAGTTCCACTATCTGCAGGATCCCGAACGCGGTCCGGCATGGGAGGAGGTCGTGATCCACGCTCCTCTCGACGTCACCATCGTCGGGCTGTCGGCCACCCTCCCCGACCTCCCGGTGCTGCATCGCTGGTTGGTGGCGACCCACGGAGAGACCGAGTTGATCGTGGAGGAACAACGTCCCGTGACGTTGCAGTTCCTTTACGCCGTCGGCAACCTGCAGGGGTCTCCGCCACTCGTCATGCCGATGTTCCTCGACGGGCGGGTCAACCCGATGGCCGAGTTGCAAGATGGCGTGCGCAAGACGGCCCGGGGCGAAGGCCGGCGCGTTCGTGACCGCTCGCGATCCGTCACCCCGGAACGCGGCCACTTGCTCGAACATCTTCGGACGTCGGAGATGTTGCCGGCGATCTGGTTCGTGCTCAGTCGCTCCGGCTGCGACCGCGCCGTCGCCGACCTCGTCGAAGCCGGCGTCCGGCTGACCACACCCGAGGAAACCGAGGAGATCGACACGCTCGTCCACCAGGCGACGGAGGGGCTCGACGCCGTCGAGCTGCGAACCCTCGACGGCTCGGGATGGCGCCTTGCCCTTGCCTGTGGGATCGCC
>JBKJLN010000368.1:0-2949 GCA_046596935.1 Acidimicrobiales bacterium | reverse complement strand
GCGTGGCGTCGGGCGTGTTCCGCTACTACAGCTGAGCGCCCTCGAAGCGTCGCACTACTGCCCGCAATGGGTGGAGACGGCCTGCACGTCGACGCTACGCGTCGGGGTGAAGATGGCGGCGAGGTCGTCCTCGGTGATCCGGCTGCCGTCGAAGTCGACGTCGATCAAGAGTCGGTGGATGTCGCGGAACACCTCGGCCGTCGTCGCCGCCTCCGCCGCGACCTCCGGTGGTGCCGAGGCCTCGAAGCCGTCGACTCGATCGTCGAAGGAGGCGAAGCGAGCCCGCAACGCTGAAGGGTCGTCGGCGTCGCCGATCTTGGTGATGTCGTTGACGGCCGTGAAGTTGGCGCAGAAGTTGCGGCCCTTCAACAGTTCGGAGACCTGTCCGGATTCGACGGAGCCTCGAACGTTGTCGGCCACCGTCGCCCCGAGGAAGGTCACCGCCACGATCGCCAGGATGGCGAGGAGGACGAAGATCCCACCGACGATGAGCCCGACTTTCAAGCAGCCCGACATGCCGGCCTTCGGGGCAACCACCGTCGGCCCCTGCGGCGGATACCACTTGCCGTCGGACGCCAGCCACCAGCCCGGTCCCTGGGATGTGTCGCTCATCTGATCCGCCCCTCGCGGTTGCTCACTCGCCCCCGACGGGCAGGGTCATCGTGGTCGTGGTCGTCGGCCCTGATGTGGTGGTCGTGGTCGACGGCGGAGCCGGCAGCGTCGTTGTCGAAGTCGCAGGACCGATCGAAGTCGTCGTCGTCGTCGCCGAGGTCGTCGAGGTGGTGGCGGCGGGCGTCGTCGGCGGAGCCGTCGAGGTGGTGGCGCCGGCGAGTGAGCCGGATGCCGAGCCGATCACGGCGTCGTCGCGCAAGTCGTTGAAGAGCCGAGGCGCGTCCTGGGTCAGGTAGACGACTGACGCCCGACCGGCGAACCCGATGCGGCCGGGAAGCACGACATCGGTGAGCCGTTCGGGCGCCAATCTCCGAGCCAGGGCGGCCAGCCGCGGAAGGTCGTCAGGGCGCACGTCGAACCTGCAGTTGCGCCGCAGCACGTCGAGCCAACGGAAGAGCCCGACGTCGTCACCCACCTCGCTCCGGAGCTTGCCGAGGCCGGCGAGCAACAGTTGTCCCTGGTGTTGGGAGCGGGTGAAGTCTCCGTCGACGACGTCATGACGGTTTCTGGCGAAGGCCAGCGTGTCGCCCCCGGCCATCCGGTGCCAGCCCTTCTCGAAGCGAGCCCCGGAGAAGGCGTCGTTCATCCGCCGGTCGACGAGCACGTCGACGCCGCCGAGCTCGTCGACGAGGCGCTGCAGGCCGTCGAACCCGGTCAGGACGTAGTAGTCGATGGGCAGGCCGGTCAGCAGGCGCACCGTCTCGACGACGTAGGCGGGCCCACCACGCGTCAGGGCATCGTTGATCTTTCCTCGCCCCCCTCGCGGGAACTGCACGTAGCTGTCACGCGGGATGCCGACGATGGTGCCCTGGCCGGTGGCCGGGTTCAGCGCCAACAGCTGGAGGGCGTCGGCCCGGGTCGACAGCAATTCCTCCTTCGGACGCGCATCCGAACCCATCACCAGGATGAACACGAGGCGATCGGGGACGGCGATGGTGCTGCGGAACTCGATCGGGGGAGCGCCCGGCTGTCCGGTGGCGACCTTCAGGCCGACGGCCGGACCAGGTTCAGGAGGCGGGCGGCGGGCCACCGCCACGAGGCCGGCATCGGCGACGTCCTCCGGTGCCAACACCGTCGGGCCCGGCAGCGGCGTGGCCGTCGTCCTCGGGGCCGAGCCGACGATGATGACCGGATCGACGGGCCCGCGGCTGAAAAGGAAGATGGCGAAGACGACCACCACCGCCCCGAGTCCAGCTGTCGCTTTGGCGAGCACCACCTTGGAGAGAAAGGCTCGCCTCCTCGTCCCGGCCGTCTTCGGAGCTGCCATCTGCTGTCACCCTACGATGCGGCGGATGGACGGCAAAGGCATCCCCAGCCACCTTCGGGTGAAGCCAGGCGCAAAGGCCGGCCTCGCCTCGCGTGACCCGCACTCCGACGAGAGCGCCCCAGGCGATCGCGAGGAGACCGAAGCGGCAACTGCGGCCCTCAACGAAGAACTGACCGAGCTGCAGGAGCGGCTGTGGGCGGAGCACCGCCAGTCGCTTCTGGTCGTGCTCCAGGCCATCGACGCCGGCGGGAAGGACGGCGTCATCAAGAAGGTGTTCGGCGGCGTGAACCCGCAGGGTTGTCGCGTGACGTCGTTCAAGGTGCCGTCGGAGGAGGAGCGGGCCCACGACTTCTTGTGGCGGATCCATCGGGCGGCCCCGGGAGCGGGCGAGATCGGCATCTTCAACCGATCGCACTACGAGGACGTGCTGATCGTGCGTGTACACGACATCGTTCCGAAAAAGGTGTGGTCGAAGCGCTACGCGGCCATCAACGCCTTCGAGGCCAACCTCGCGGCCGCGGACACGACGATCGTCAAGCTCTTCCTCCACATCTCCAAGGATGAACAGGCCGAGCGCTTTCAGAAGCGGATCGACGACCCGGAGAAGAATTGGAAGTTCAACGTCGCCGATCTCGAGGAGCGCAAGCACTGGGGCGAGTACGAAGTGGCGTTCGAGGAGGCGCTCACCAAGACGAGCACCGACTTCGCCCCGTGGTACGTGATCCCGGCGGACCGAAAGTGGTACCGCGACTGGGCCGTCCTGAGCATCCTCGTCGAGACCCTGAAGCAGATGGACCCCAAGTACCCGAAGCCGGAATCAGATCTCACCAAGATCGTGATCGAGTGACCTACCGATCGTGACGGCGAGAAGGCTCCGGTGGACAGCGAAACCCTGATCCGCGACGGGCTCGAGTTGCTGTTCGTCATCGCCGTCGGCGGGATGCTGTTCTCGGCGCTCCGGCGACTCCGGCGGGGCGAGATCTCGGTGTACCGCTGTCCATCGTGCGACC
>JBKJLN010000303.1:0-2562 GCA_046596935.1 Acidimicrobiales bacterium | reverse complement strand
ACGATCGCCGTCGTGGCCCCGGCCTCGGACGCGACCAGCGAACCGGCGGCCCAGTCCCACGGCGCCAGGCCGCGCTCGAAGAAGGCGTCGAGGCGCCCGGCGCCGACCCAGCACAAGTCGACGGCGGCGGCGCCGGCACGACGGATGTCGCGGATGTTGGGCAGCACTCGACACAAGACGTCGGCCTGCTCGGCCCGCCGTTCGGCGTCATAGGAGAAGCCCGTGCCCACCAGGGCAGTCGCGAGCGTGGGCGGCCCCTCGATCTGCAGCCGCGTCGAGTTGCACCACGAGCCGTGCCCGACCACGGCAGTGAAGGTCTCGTCGCTCACGGGGTCGCGGACAGCGCCCGCAGCGGCGACGCCGTCGATCTCGATCCCCACGGACACGCCGAAGGAACCGAAGCCGTAGAGGTAGTTGGTGGTGCCGTCGAGCGGGTCGATGATCCACCGCACACCCGAAGTGCCAGCGCGGTCGGCCCCCTCCTCGCCCAGGACGGCGTCGTCGGGGCGCTCTTCGGCCAGCCGATCGAGGATGAGTCGCTCGGCCGCACGATCCATCTCCGTCACCATGTCGGTGAGGCTGCTCTTGGTGTCGACGGTCGTGCGCGCACGACCGGCACCTTCGAGCAACAGCGCTCCGGCTTCGGTGGCCAGGTCGGCGGCGAGCGCACACAGCGCATCGAGATCGTGGGCGGCCATCGACGGATTCTGGCTGAGACGCCGCTTGTAACCTCGCACCGATGTCCAACCGCCCCGTCGACCTCCGATCGGACACCGTCACCCGACCGACCGCCGAGATGCGCCGAGCGATGGCCGACGCCGATGTCGGCGACGACGTCTACGGCGAAGACCCGACCGTCAATCGCCTCCAGGAACTCTTCGCCGAGCGGGTAGGCAAGGAAGCGGCGCTGTTCGTGCCGACGGGAACGATGGCCAACCAGATCGCCCTCCGGCTGCTGGCGAAACCGGGAACGACCGTGCTGGTCGGGGCTCGCCAACACGTCGTCGTCTACGAGAACGGGGCCGGCGGCCGCAACGCCGGTGTGCAGTTCACGAGCGTCCCCGACGATGACGGAACCCTCGACCCCGCCGATGTGGCGTGGCATCTCGAGGCCGCCGACCACCACTATCCGAAGGTCGGACTGGTGTGCGTCGAGAACACCCACATGCCCGCCGACGGCGCACCATGGCCGATCGATCGACTGCGGGCCGTGGCCCAGGTCGCGTCGGCCGGCGGCGTGCCGGTGCACATGGACGGCGCCCGCCTCTTTCACGCCGAGATCGCTTCCGGGACGTCGGCCGCCGACTACACGGCCCCGGTGACCACAGTCATGGCGTGTCTCTCCAAAGGCTTGTCCGCGCCGGTCGGCTCGCTGCTGGCGGGACCGGCCGACCTCATCGCCGAGGCGCGTGGCGAACGCCAGCGGCTGGGCGGCGGTATGCGCCAGGCCGGGATCATCGCGGCTGCAGGCATCGTGGCGCTGCAAACGGGAGTCGAGCGTCTCGCCGATGATCACGCCCGGGCTCATCGACTCGCCAAAGCCGTCGCCGAGCGGTGGCCCGAATCGGGCGTCGTCCCCGATCGAGTTCGCACGAACGTTGTCACGTGGACGCATCCCGATCCGTCGGCCGTGCTCCGTCACCTCAAAGGCGAGGGTGTGATCGGGGGAACCATCGCCCCCGGCGTCCTTCGCCTCGTGACCCACGCCGACGTCGACGACGACGACATCGAACGCGCCGCCAAGGCGATCGCCACCTCGCCCTGATGCCGGAGCGTGTGCTGGCCGTCTACGCCCATCCCGACGACGCCGACGTCTCGTGCGGAGGCACGCTGGCGCGCTGGGCATCCGAAGGGGCGACGGTCGAGGTCGTGGTGTGCGCCGCCGGCGACAAGGGTTCGTCGGATCCTGCCGTCGTGCCGGAGGAGTTGGCGACGAGACGCTCGGGCGAGGTTGCACGGGCGTCGCAGGCGCTCGGTCTCGCCGGGCATCACCTCTTGGGCCACTTCGACGGCGATCTGGAAAATGACTCCCTGCTGCGTCGGGAGATCGTGACTCTCGTGCGGGCCTTGCGGCCCGACGTGGTCGTCTGCCCCGACCCCACGGCGGTGTTCTTCGGCTCGAGCTATCTCAACCACCGCGACCATCGCATCGTCGGGTGGGCCACGCTCGACGCCGTAGCCCACGAGGCTCGGAGCCCGCACTACTTCCCCGACTCCGGTGCCGCCCACCGCGTCGACGAGGTCTGGTTGTCAGGATCGTTGGAACCTGACACCTGGATCGACATCGCGTCGAGCATCGACGCGAAGACGGCGGCGCTGCGTTGTCACGAGAGCCAGGTATCGGAAGCGGGGGAGTGGTTGCGGACCTTCGTCCAGGAGCGAGCGGAGGAGGCAGGCCGTCAAGCCGGGGTGCGCTACGCCGAAGGCTTCCGCAGACTCACCCTGGGCTGACGCCGGCCGGAGGCTTCATCCCTCGTTGAAGATCTCCTTCTCCTGGATGCGCCTCCACTCGGACATGGCCCGCAGGGTCAGCACGGCGACGACGGCCACGCCGATGGCTCC
>JBKJLN010000140.1:0-2935 GCA_046596935.1 Acidimicrobiales bacterium | reverse complement strand
CCAGTCGATCGGGTAGTTGCGGTTCATGTCGAGGCCGGCCAGCGCCGGCGCCGGCTTGATGGTCACGCCGTCGAAGTTCTGGATCTCCCCTTCGGTCAACAAGCGGTAGTACGGACCTGACCCGACTTCGCTGGCATCACGCGGCACCAACAGCCGATGGTCGGCACTCGACGCCTTCCACGTGCCGTTCTCATCGGGCACTCGCATGGTGAGGATTCGCCCGTCGCCGTCCATGTCCTGGGCGATCATTCCGTCGCGCTGTTCGGTGTACGGATACTCCCGCACCGAGGAACGCACGTTGCGGGGCTTCTCCGCCATCGCCAACTCGGCGCCGTCGGGGCCCATGCGAGGGACGATGTAGAAGGTGCGGGTGTCCACCGCGCGGGTCACGGTCTCGTCGGTCCCGTACTGCGTCAGCAGCTTGTTGACGAGGTAGAGAGCGGCGGTCGAGCCCGTCAGTTCGGTGGCGTGGATGTTGGCGTCGATCCAGATCGCCGGCTTCTCGTCCGCCGGCCCGGTGGCAGCGCTCGTGATCGTGCACAGCCAGATCTCGCGGCCTTCATGCGAGCGGCCGATCGTCGACAACTCGACCAGGCCCGGATACTCGGCCGCGAATCCCTGGAGTATCTCGGTGAGCTCCGGGAACTTGACGAACCGGTCGAAGGGCACGTTGATGGCCATGGGGCCGACGCTACCGATCGGGGGCCGGTCGACGGCCCATCGGCCCCGCGTACGCTGCGCCCACCATGAGCACGCTGATTCTTCTCCGCCACGGCCAGAGCGTCTGGAACTCCGAAGATCTCTTCACCGGTTGGTATGACGCGCCGCTGACATCCCAAGGCGAGGACGAGGCGAGAGAGTCCGGGCGGCTGCTACGAGACGAGGGCCTGCTGCCTGACGTCCTCCACACGTCGTTGCTCAACCGGGCCATCCGCACGGCCAACCTCGCCCTCGAGGAAGCCGATCTGCAGTGGCTACCGGTGCGCCGCAGTTGGCGCCTCAACGAGCGTCACTACGGCGACCTTCAGGGCAAGAACAAGCCGGAGATCAAGGCGGAATACGGCGAGGCCCAATACAACCTGTGGCGGCGCAGCTTCGACACGCCCCCGCCGGCTCTTCCCGAAGGCGACGAGCGCCACCCGTCCAGCGACCGGCGATACGAACTCCTCCCGCCTGACCTGTTGCCGAATACCGAGTGCCTCAAGGACGTCGTCGTGCGGGTGCTCCCCTACTGGCACGACGTCATCGCCGCCGACCTTCGCTCCGGTCGGCGGGTGCTCGTCGTCGCCCACGGCAACTCGCTGCGGGCTTTGGTCAAGCACCTCGACCGGATCGGGGACGCGGAGATCGCCGAGCTCAACATCCCGACGGGGGTCCCGTTGGTCTATGAGCTCGACGATCACCTCAAGACGGTCTCGTCGCGCTACCTCGGCGACGCTGCCGAAGTTGCACGCCGGGCCGCCGCCGTCGCCGCGCAAGGCGACGATCCGGCCAAGGGGGGCGCCGAGGCCATACCGACCGACGACGCCCCCGAAGCCTGACGCTCAGGCGGGTCCGTTCCCGCCCGCACCCACCTGGCCAGCGCTGCGGATCTGGAAGACGGCGCCGAGATCGGCAACGGTGATCAAGCCATCGCCGAGGTTGCCGCTGTACGCACCGCGAGTGATGGCGTTCACGACCGAGTCGACCTCGACGTCCTCGACGATGATTCCGATCAGCATCTTGTGGGTCACCGACATCTCGTAGGTCTGGCCCCGCCACTCACCTTTGCGTTCGGGCGAGCTTCCGTGCCCGCGCACGTCGGTGATCGTGAACCCTTCGAAACCCTTCTCCTTCAACTCGGAAGCGACCTTGTCGAGCCGTTCGGGGCGGATGATGGCCTCGATCTTCTTCATCATGCGCTGACCTCATCTCGAAGGCTGGCCCCACTGATCGGGGACAGGTTGATGTCGCCCGTCGTACCGACCGGGTAGAAGACGTCGCCTTGGGCCTCGAGGAAGTCGGGATACGCAAGCGCTCCGAGTTCCGGCAGGTCGAGGCCGCTGATCTCGTCCTCTTCCTTGCTCCGCATGCCCATCGTGTTCTTCATGATGGAGAAGAAGGCGATCGTCATGATCGAGCAGAAGGCCACGACGACGATCATGCCGACGACCTGGGCAAGGAACTGCCCGACGTCTCCGTAGAGGATTCCCTTCACGCCGCCGTCGACCAGGTTGAGGCCGGCGCCGTAGGAACCATCGGCGAAGATGCCGACGGCCAGCAAGCCCCAGAGCCCGTTGGCCCCGTGCACGGCAACGGCACCGACCGGATCGTCGACCTTGAGCTTGCGCTCGACGAAGAACACCGCACCGACGACCAGGAACCCCGCAACGGTCCCGATGATGGCCGCGGCCCAAGGGGCCACGAATGCACAGGGAGCGGTGATGGCGACCAAGCCGGCGAGCAGCCCGTTGGCCGTCATGGACGGATCCGGCTTCCCGAAGATCTTCCACATGGTGAACATGCACGCAAGACAGCCGAAGGCTGAGGCGATGATCGTGTT
Source organism: Acidimicrobiales bacterium (assembly GCA_046596935.1). Classification (GTDB taxonomy): domain Bacteria; phylum Actinomycetota; class Acidimicrobiia; order Acidimicrobiales; family CADCTF01; genus DATLED01. The sequence goes on along the minus strand of JBKJLN010000140.1, from coordinate 393 downwards.
GGCGATGACCACGGTGAGCCGAAGGTCGGTGCCGGCGAAGGTGGAGGCGCCGTTGAAACCCATCCAACCCACGAGGAGGATGAAGGTTCCGAGCATGGCCATCGGGATGTGATGGCCGGGGATCGCTCGAGGATTTCCTTCCTTGTCGAACTTGCCAATACGGGGTCCCAGGATCTTGGCTCCCCAGAAGGCGGCGATGCCTCCCATGGCGTGCACCACCGAGCTACCCGCAAAGTCGACGACGCCGTGACCGAGCTTGGGGCCCATGCTTCCGAGTTGTGACAGCCAACCGCCGCCCCAGACCCAGTTGCCGTAGATCGGATAGAGGAGCATCGAGGCGAAGAGCCCCCAGACGCAGAACGAGCTGAACTTCCAGCGCTCGGCCATGGCTCC
>JBKJLN010000091.1:0-2945 GCA_046596935.1 Acidimicrobiales bacterium | reverse complement strand
ACGCCGAGTTCAACGAGGTGTTCCTCTCCGACGTACGGATTCCCGACGCGGCCCGACTCGGGCCCGAGGGCAGTGGGTGGTCGGTGGCCCAGACCACGCTGATGAACGAACGCGTCGCCCTCTCGGGCGCGTTCGTTCATCAGCGTGGTCTGGGCCACTGACCACCCGCTGCCCTCGGGCCCGAGACGGGCCGAGTCGGGGATCCTCACGTCGGAGAGGAACACCTCGTTGAACTCGGCGTCACCGGTGATCTGACGCAGCGGCCGCACCTCGACGCCTGGCGACTTCATGTCGAGAAGGAAGTAGGTGATGCCCGTGTGCTTGGGCTGATCGGGGTGGCTTCGGGCGATGAGCATCCCCCGCTTGGAGACGTGGGCCCCGGACGTCCACACCTTCTGGCCGTTCACGACCCACTCGTCACCGTCGCGCTCCGCCCGCGTCGCCAGGCCGGCGATGTCAGATCCGTTTCCCGGCTCGGAGAACAGTTGGCACCACATGTCGTCCTGGGCCAGGAGCGGGAGGTAGAAGCGCTTCTGCTCCTCGGTCCCCCATTGGCGGATGGTCGGCGCGGCCAGGCCGAAGCCGAGGACGTTGAACGACCGGGGCACCTGATAATCCGCCTTGATCTCCTCGACGATGGCGGCCTGCTCGGGGGCCAATCCCTTGCCGCCGTGGTCGACCTCCCACGTCGGATAGGCCCATCCGGCGGCGCCGAGCTCGCGCAGGAAGGCGCGTTGCTCAAAGCCCTTCGCTGCTACCCGGACTCCGTCATCGTCCTCGGCCTCGGCGGCGGTCACCCACGCCGGCGGGAGATGATCGCGCAGCCACGTCGTTACCTCGGCGCGGAGTTCGTCGTCGCCTCTGACAGCCGTGCCGTTCACTTCTGTTTCAGTCGTCGACATTACTTCGGCACTCTAATAGTCTCGCTGCGAGCCGGCCATCCTGTCGCCCGGTCCTGGAGGTCGTCGTGCGCTACGTCGCCTTGCTGCGAGGGATCAACGTCGGCGGGAAGAAGAAGGTGCCGATGGCCGACCTCCGCTCGCTGATGTCGGGGCTCGGACACCATGACGTCACCACCATTCTCCAGAGCGGCAATGCCGTGTTCTCGAGCAGTCGCCGAGGAGCCGGCGCCATTGCCCGCGAGCTCGAAGCGGCGATCGCCGAGCAGATGCACGTCGAGTGCCGAGTTTTTGTCCGCACCGCCGCCGAGTTGTCTGCGGTCGTCGAGACCAATCCGATGGCGGATGCGGTCGCCGACCCCGCTCGGTTCCACTGCTGCTTCCTGGAAAAGACCGCGTCCAACGACAAGGTCGCGGCCCTGCTGGCCGAAGCGGCGAGCGGCGCCTTCGATCCCGACGAGCTTGCGTTCGGCGACGGCGTGCTCTACGCCTGGTACCGCGCCGGTGTGCAGCATTCCAAGCTGGCCACGGTGCTCGACCGCCGCCTGGGCGTCGCCGTCACCGCTCGGAACTGGAACACGGTCACCAAGCTCGTCGAGCTCGCGTCCGACTAGGACGAGAGGCCGAGGAAGGGCTCGAGCCCGACCGTCAGTCCGGGATGCTCCTCGATGCGCTTGCACGCCAGGACCACGCCAGGCATGAACGAGCTGCGGTCGTAACTGTCGTGGCGGATCGAGAGGCTCTGGCCTTCGGTGCCGAGCAGCACCTCCTGGTGGGCGACCAGTCCGCGCAGGCGCACTGAGTGCACCCGGATGCCGCCAGGGCCCTCGCCGCCGCGAGCGCCGGCCGCGACGACCTTCTCCGTCGGGTCGGGAGCCCACTCCGCCGACGCCGCCGCCATCCGCTCGGCCGTGCGCATGGCCGTGCCGGACGGTGCGTCGATCTTGCGGTCATGGTGCAGTTCGATGATCTCGGCCGTCTCGAACCACGGGGCCGCCATCTCGGCGAAGCGCATCATCAATACCGCACCGATGGCGAAGTTGGCGGCGATCAGACAGTTACTGCGCGTGAATGCCGCGTCGAATGACGCCAGATCGTCGTCGCCGAAGCCGGTCGTCCCTACGACTGCGTGAACCCCGTTGGCCGCGCACCAGGCGACGTTCGTGCGCGCCGCGTCGACCACGGTGAAGTCGACGGCGACCTGGGCTCCCGCATCCGCGAGTGCCGCCGGTGACGAGGCGATCTGCAGACCGCCCGAGTCGTGATGGGTGATCGACCGGAGGTCGAGCCCTGCGTGGTGTGGATCGACGGCGGCCACCAGTTCGAGGTCGGGATCGCAAAGCACGGCGTCACAGACCGATGCCCCCATACGCCCACCGGCACCGAACACGCCCACCTTCACGGTCATCGACCGAGCGTACCGGCAGCTGCAACTGCCTTCAGGTGGCGGAAGTGGTCGTCAAGTCGCATTGACGTGGCGGAGGCGGCGGCCCGAAGTGCCACCTGAACGCGTTCGCGTTCGTCAGGCGAAGGACTTGGCGGTGAAGGGGCCGATGGCGGCGAGGGCCCGCTCTTCGTTCCCGATCGCCTTGACCACCCGGCGGATGTCGTCGGGGGAGACGGCTTCGATGCGGGCGAGCAGGTCGTCGATGTCGGTGACCTGACCATGCACGAGTTGGCTGCGACCGATGCGTCCCGAGCGAGCGCCCGTGTCTTCGAGGCCGAGCACGGTCGATCCCCGCACCTGACCCTTGGCGATGGCCAACTCACGATCACTGAGGCCGTTGGCCACGACGTCGTCGAGGATCTCGTGAAAGAGGCCGACCACCTGCTTGACGTTCTTCGGTGCCGTGCCGGCGTAGAACGCCAGCACGCCGCAGTCGTGCCAGGCGGAACGATAGGAGAAGACCGAATAGGCGAGGCCGCGCTGCTCACGCACTTCTTGGAACAACCGGCTGCTGATGCCTCCACCGAGGGCCTGGTTCACGACCTCGAGGGCGATGCGATCGTCGTCCAGAGCCCCTGGCGTGCGAACGCCGAGGACGA
>JBKJLN010000078.1:0-2867 GCA_046596935.1 Acidimicrobiales bacterium | reverse complement strand
CCCTCGGGCGTCTCGTAGTGGGTGTGGTCGATGGTGACCTGCTTGGCCGACATCAGCGTCGAGTTGTATTCGACGACCTGCGACAGCTGCCACCCGGCCGAGACGTTGACACCTTGGCGCGCCGCAACCGCCAATCCGGCCGGAAAAACGGGCCCGCGAAGCATGTCGCACACGATGTGCATGTTCGTGCCACCGGTGAGGTCGCGCACCTCCTTTCGGAAAGCACTGAGGTCGTCGCGAGAGGCGAAGCGATTGAACTTCTTCTGGTCGATCCCGATGATGCCGAAGGCCTCGAGGGCATCGCGACGCTCCTTCGAGCCAGCGCAGAAGTAGGCGTTGTGGCCTTCGGCCTTGGCCAGCTGGAGGAAGAGCTCGCCGACGCCGCCGCCGAAGCTCAAGACGTTGAGCACGGCCTGCTTCTCCCGGGTCACCTTGACGCGATAGATGCCGAGGGCGCGGCGCCACAGATGGTAGGCCGTCGGGGCCCGCAGCGGCAGGGCAGCGATCTCCCACAGGTTGAGCCCGCAGTCGAGCGGCGCAGGGATGAGCTGCCACTCGCCGACCACCGCCTCCTCGGCGTACCAGCCGATCGAGTCGGCCTTGTCATAGGCCCAAATGCGCAGAGGGAATCCGAACTCGTCGGGCTCCCCGTTGCAGTGGGTGATGACGATGTCGCCGGCCTTGAACTTCGTGACCGCGTCTCCGACCTCCAACACTTCGCCGACAGCGCTGTTGCCCGGGTACATCCGTCCGCCGCGGGCCTCGGCGATGTTGATCGTGTCGGCGGTGGCCGCATGGTCGAGGTTGTGCTCGACCGAAAACGCGAGGATGCGCATGCGTACATCGGTCAAGCCGACGTCGGGCAGTTCGAGGTCGTCGAGGGTGATCACCTTCGACACGTCGATGTCGGCGGTGACGCCTCCGGTGCGGTCGCGCTCGGCGGCGACGGACTCGGAGGTGATGCTGTAGGCGCGCACGTTGGTCGGCATGCTCCCGAAGCTAGAAGAGTGGGGCGAGGAGCCGCCAAGTGCGGGAACCACTCTGGAAGAAGGTGCGCCGATGCTCGGTCCGAATGTCCGCTACCACTCGTTCGTCGCCGACAGCGCCCGCTGGGACGGGTTCGAGCTCCGCGATGGCGACATCATCATCTCCACGCCACCCAAGTGCGGCACGACGTGGATGCAGATGTTGGTGGCGTCACTCGTCCGGCCCGAAGGCCTCGACCGGCCGCTCACCCGGATCTCGCCGTGGCTCGAGATGATGACCGCCCCCCTCGCCGAGGTACGCGCCGATCTGGAGTCCCAGACCCACCGCCGCCTCATCAAGAGCCACACCCCGATGGATGGTCTGCCCGACGACGACCGCATCCGGTACGTGTGCGTCGCTCGCGATCCGCGGGATGTGGCCTTCTCGTGGGACAACCACCACGCCAACATGGACCACGACCTCTTCGTCCAGAGCCGGGTCGCCGCCACCGGGATCGAGGACCTGGCCGAGCTCGGACCGCCGAGCCCACCACCCCCGGACGATCCGACGGAGCGATTCTGGCGATGGGTCGACGAAGAGCCGCCGCCCTCCGAGGGCGTCAGCGGCCTGGTTGCGACCCTGCACCACCTCTCGACGTTCTGGGCGCGACGCGACGATCCCCGCGTGGCCCTGTTCCACTACGGCCGGCTCACCCAAGACCTGCCCGGCGAGGTGCGGCGGCTGGCAGCTTTCCTCGGCATCGAGGTCGACGATGAGCGCGTGGGCGAGATCGTGGCCGGGGCCTCCTTCGCAGCCATGAAGGCCGACGCCTCGGCGCTGGCGCCCGGTGCGCCCGACGGGCATTGGCGCTCCGACTCCCGATTCTTCGACCAGGGTCCGAAGCGACGCTGGGCCGATGTCCTCGACGCCGCCGACGTCCGCCGCTACGAAGCCCGCCTCGCCGACCTCGATTACGACGCCGAGTTCCTCGGCTGGGTGCACGGTCCGTAGACTGGTCGTCCGTTCAGCTTGAACTCAGGGGAGGCACCCATGCCCGGATCCGTCATCGTCGCAGGCGCTCGTACGCCGATCGGGAAGCTCTCGGGCGCCCTCGCCAGCTTCACGGCCATGGACCTCGGTGGCTTCGCCATCAAGGCGGCCCTCGAGCGCGCCGGCATCAGCGGCGAGCAGGTCGACTACGTCTACATGGGCCAGGTCCTTCAGGCCGGACAGGGCCAGATCACGGCCCGCCAGGCTGCGGTCAAGGCCGGCATCCCGATGACCGTGCCGGCGACCACCATCAACAAGGTCTGCCTCTCGGGTCTGAACGCCATCTACCTGGCCGACCAGATGATCTCGAGCGGCGACGCCGACATCGTGGTCGCCGGCGGCATGGAGTCGATGACCAAGGCACCGCACCTTCTCCCCGGCGCCCGTGAGGGCTACCGCATCGGGGACAGCACCCTCGTCGACGCCATGATGTACGACGGTCTGTTCTGCGCCTTCGACGTCATGGCCATGGGCGCCGGCACCGAGAAGTACACGAAGGCCGCCGGCACCATCAGCCGCGAGCAGCAAGACGCCTTCGCCGCCGAGTCCCACGAGCGGGCCTCGGCCGCTATCAAGGACGGCAAGTTCGCCGACGAGATCATCGGGGTCGAGGTCAAGCAGCGCAAGGGCGACCCGATCGTGGTCGACACCGACGAGGGCGTTCGTCCCGGAACCACCAGCGAGACCCTCGCCAAGCTGCGTCCCGCCTTCGCCCCCGACGGCACCATCAGCGCCGGCAACGCCTCGCAGATCAGCGACGGTGGCGCCGCCGTCATCGTCATGTCGAAGGCGGCGGCCGAGCGCGCCGGGGTCGAGCCCCTCGGCGAGGTCGTGTCGTACGGACAGGTCGC
>JBKJLN010000489.1:0-6347 GCA_046596935.1 Acidimicrobiales bacterium | reverse complement strand
GCGTGGCTCGAGGCCGAGCTGCGGGCGGTGCCGTGGTTGGACGTCACCCGGGTCGACCGCAATCTCGGCCTCGAGCCACGCGGTGATGGCCTCTTCGTCATGGCTGACCGACGGGATGTCCACGAGCAACGCGCACAACTCGAAGACACCTTTGCCCACCTCACTCACGTGGCCACGCCGTGCTCGCGGAGGATGTCGTTGAGCTTGGCCTTGTCGTGGCGCTCGCCCTCGGCGAAACGCTTGATGATCAGTGCGCAGGGCATGCCGAACGTTCCGCCGGGGAACTCCTTGGGGCGGGTGGCGTTGATGACAAGGCACCACGGCGGTACGACGCCCCGGCTGACGGTCTCCCCCGTCTCGGCATCGATGACCGGGATCGACGGGTTGAGGATGACCCCGGCGCCGAGCATCGCACCGCGCCCGACGCGTGCCCCCTCGGTCACCATGGAACGGCTCCCGATGAAGGCGTCGTCCTCGATCACGACCGGAGCAGCCTGGGGAGGTTCGAGCACGCCGCCGATGCCGACTCCTCCGGAGAGATGCACGTTGGCGCCGATCTGGGCGCACGAACCCACCGTCGCCCAGGTGTCGACCATCGAGCCCGACCCGACCCGGGCGCCGATGTTCGTGTAGCTCGGCATGAGGATCACGTCGCGATCGAGGAACGATCCCCACCGCGCCGACGCGCCGGGCACGACGCGTACTCCGGCGGCGACGTAGTCGTGCTTCAGGGGAATCTTGTCGGCGAACTCGAACGGGCCGACCTCGAGCGTCTCCATGCTCGACAGCTTGAAGAGCAGGAGGATGGCCTGCTTCAGCCACTGGTGGACGACGACCTCGTCGTCGATGACCTCGGCCACGCGCGCCTTCCCCGTGTCGAGCAGGTCGATGGCCTCGCGAACGGAGGCGAAGGCGTCGGCGTCCCCGGCGGTGAGGTCGGCCCGCCGTTTCCAGAGCGCTTCGATGGTCGATTGCAGGTCGTCGCTGGCCATGGGCCGATCCTAAGCAACTGCTCTACCGTGGCCCGATGGTCCGCCACCTCGATCGCGTCGTTCCCGAGGATCCGCCCCGACCAGAACGCGACGCTGAGCCGGAACATCCCATGCGGGCCGTCACCCGTCAGGTCGCCACCGACCCCGACGGATCAGCGTGGACGACCGAACGGAGGGCCAAGGTCGCGGAGCTCTTCGACGGCATGGCCCCGGAGTGGCACCGCCACCGACTCGACCCGCAGCGCACCGCTGCGCTCGAAGACGCCTACGAACGCGGCGGCATCCCGAGCGGGGGGACGTGCCTCGAGGTCGGCTCCGGCGATGGCGCCAACACTGGCTTCCTCGCCAGCCATCACGACCTCGTGATCGCGGCCGACCTCTCGATGGAGATGCTCCGCCACGCGGTTGCGGACGTCGGGTTCCGAGTGCGGGCCGACACCAGCGTGGCTCCGTTCCGCAGCGCCGGCATCGACGTCGTCGTGCTCGTCAACGCCCTGCTCTTCCCGGCGGAGATGGCGCGGGTGCTCTCGCCTGCGGGCGTGCTGGTCTGGGTGAACACCGCCGGCGACCAGACGCCGATCCACCTCCCGGCCGACGAAGTCGAAGCGGCACTACCCGGTCGCTGGGAAGGCGTGGCCTCCGAAGCCGGCTGGGGCACCTGGTCGGTCTTCCGCCAGAGCTGAGCCCGTCAGGCGGCGGCGGAGAGACGGCGTTCGACCAACGCCAGGCGCTCCATCGACTGCACGAGGGCCACCCGCACGTACCCCTGACCCTGCGGACCGAAGGTGTCGCCGGGGGTGACGAGCACGCCGCCGTCGATGGCCAGCCGCTCGGCGAAATTCCACGCATCGCCATCGGGAGCCGGGAGCCAGAGGTAGAAGGCGCCGTCGGGGACAGCCACGTCGGCCCCGATCGACCGCAGCACGCCGGCGAAGTACTCGAGGCGCTCGCGATAGCGAGCCCGCTGTTCGTCGACGTGTTCGTCGTCGCCGAGAGCGGCGGCGGCGCCAGCCTGCACCGGGCCTGGCACCATGAACCCGGCGTGCTTGCGCACCTCCCGCAGGTACTCGACGAGGTCACCGTCGCCGGCATAGAAGCCGGCCCGGGCCCCGGCGAAGTTCGATCGCTTCGACAGCGAGTGCACGGCGACGACGCCGTCCAGACCGGATTCGAGGATCGTGCGCGGCCCGCCCGTCCAGGTGTACTCGACGTAGCACTCGTCGCTGAACACCGGCACACCGTGGGCCCGACCCCACTTCGCCGCCGCTCCGAGATCGTCGAGTTGCCCGGTGGGATTCCCCGGACTGTTGATCCAGAGGACGAGTGCTCGTGCCGCGTCCTCCTCGGAAATAGCAGAGAGATCAGGGTGCCACTGCTCGTCGACCGGAACGGCGACGGCCCGGCATCCTGCGAGGATTGCGCCCATCTCGTAGGTCGGATAGGAGATCGCGGGATAGAGGACCGTGTCGCGCTCCGGGGTGCGCAGCCGGAGGTACTGCGGAACCGACGCCACGAATTCCTTGGTGCCGACGCACGCCGCAATCTGCGCTGCCGCCACGTCGACGCCGAGACGGCGACCCATCCACCCCGAGGCGGCCTCGCGCAGCGCCGGCGTCCCGATCGACGCGGGATAGCTGCGTTCGCTTCCCGATGCCGCCATGGCCTCGAGCACGAACGCCGGCGGCGGGTCGTTCGGCGTCCCGATCGAGAGGTCGACGACGCCGCCGTCCAGCGATGCCGCCTTCGCCTTCATGGGGTCGAGGCGGTCGTAGGGATAGGGCGGCGGCGTGAATCCCATGGGTCGAGCCTACGGCCCGATGGCAGTCGGTCAGCCGATGATCGGCAGGTCGATCGCCGGCTCTCGCACCGCCTTGAGGATGAGACCGGGAGCATCCGGCGCCGAGAAGTAGTACCCCTGAGCGAGGTCGCAGGAGAGGGCTCCGAGTTCGGACAGTTGGCCGGGCGTCTCCACGCCTTCGGCGACGACCTTCAGCCCGAGGGCGTGGGAGAGCTCGATCATCCCCGAGACGACGGCGCGGTCCCGGGTCTCCTGGCCGAGCCTCGACACGAACGAACGGTCGATCTTGAGCACGTTGACGGGGAGGCGGTGGAGGTAGCTGAAGGAGGAGTAGCCCGTGCCGAAGTCGTCCAGGCTCAGGTGCACGCCGATGTTGCGCAGCCGGTGGAGCGTCTCGAGGCCGGCGTCGATGTCGTCGACGAGCGCGCTCTCGGTGATCTCCAGACAGATGAAGGCGGGGTCGACGCCCGTTGCCGCCAGCGCCTCGGTGATGTCGTCGAGGAGGTCGGGGTCGCTGAGTTGGTGGGCCGAGAGATTGACCGACAGCGTGAAGTCGCTCGGCCAACCATCGGTCCGCGACCAGCGCGCCAGTTGGGCGAACGCCTCGTGCAGCACCCACCGGCCGAGCGGCCGGATGAGCCCGGTCTCCTCGGCGAGACCGATGAATTCGCCCGGTCCGACCTCGCCGCGACGAGGGTGATCCCACCGGACGAGGGCCTCGGCGCCGACGACGCGTTGGGTGGCGACGTCGACGAAGGGCTGGTAGGCGAGGCGCAGTTCCTCGCGCTCGATGGCCTTGCGAAGGTCGTTCTCGGTCTCGAGGCGGGCCACCGCCCTCTGGCGCATCTCGGAGTCGAAGACCTCGACGCGTGCTCGTCCCCGCTCCTTGGCGCGGTACATGGCGGCGTCGGCGTCTCGGATGAGCGTGACCGGATCATCGGCGTCATCGTGGGCGAGGGCGACGCCGACGCTGGCACCGAGAAAGACCGGATCGTGCTGGTCGACCAGCTTGAACGGTTCGTGAAGGCTGGCGGCGAGTCGCTCGGCCAGGCGGAGGGCCTCGGCCTCGTCGGCCACGTTGTCGCAGACCACGATGAACTCGTCGCCACCGAAGCGGCCAGCCGTGTCGCCAGGACGAAGGTTGACGGTGAGGCGCTCGGCCACAGCCACCAGGAGTTGGTCACCGACGTGGTGGCCGAGGGAGTCGTTGATGACCTTGAAACGGTCGAGGTCGAGGAAGAGCACCGCCACCCGGCCAGAACCGCGGTTGGCCCGCGCCTGGGCATTGGCCAGCCGATCAGACAGCAGGGCTCGGTTCGGCAAGCCCGTGAGGGGATCGTGCAGCGCTTGCGAGCGCACCTCCTCGAAGAGTCGGGTGTTGTGCACGGCCCCGGCAACGTGGTTGGCGAAGGTCGTGAAGACCTGGCGATCGCGGCCGTTGAGCTTCACCGGGCCGGCGAAGCCGATACGCAGCGTGCCGAGGCACTGCTCCTGGACGAGGAGGGGCGCAACGAAGCACAGGTGAATGCCGTGCTCCTCGAGGTCGCGCTGTTGGGGCGATGCGGCGGCGTCGAGCTTGAGTTCGAAGGGTTCGAGTTCGCAGGCCGCTCGACCCCAGAACGAAGCCGCCAGTTCCTGCACCGGCCCGTCGAGGTGCACTCGTTCGCCCTTCGTGGTGCGTCGGAAGATCGTGGCAACGTCGGTCACGCCCGTGGGGTCGACGAGCAGGAGTTCCACGAAGTCCGCGCTGAGGAGCGAGCCGGTGCGGTCGAGCACGACATCGGCCACCTCCGATCGTTCGGTCTGCAGGAGCTCGCGGGACGTCGCCTGCAGCACCTGCCATGTGTCGCGTTCCTGCATGGCTCGGAGATAGCTCTGGTACACGAGATAGAGCACGCCAAGGAGCGCCGGCACGAGCGCCAACGTCGCCGGCTGCACGGCGGCCATCACCACCAGGAGGGTGCCGCTGAGGGTGTTGCCGACCAACACCAGCGCCTTGAGCAGCAGACCCTTGAAGATGACGGTGCGGAGGCTGACCTGTTGGGAGAAGGCCACCGCCCCGGCCACGGTCAATCCGTTCCACAAGAAGTAGGCGGACGTCGCCAAGAGGAGGCGCAACCAGGTGATCGGCTCGGAGAGATGGGCCTCGAGTGACGGCCCCGTGAGAGCGATCACTCCATAGGCGATGGTGACGCCCGTGGCGTACGACATCGTGTTGAAGGCGACCTTGACGGGGGCCCGTCGAGCCAGCAGATGGGCAGGGGCGACGGCCAACGGCGCCAACAGCACCAGCCATGCAACGGGCAACAGCACCAGCCCGAGTACCACCGCCAACTCCCCCCAGGTGAAGGAGTAACGGTGCGTCCCGAAGCGCATGTGCAACAGGGCGATGTCGCCGACGGCGAAGGCGGCCACGCAGACCGCGATGCGCCAGGAGTCCGGGGCGGAAGAGGAGAACGCCCGGGGCGCCAAGGCGGCGAGCGAGACGAGGCCGGTGCCGACAACAAAACCGATGAGGAGCCGGAGGCGGGGCGGCACGGCGAGGATCAGACGACGCGCACGTTGAGCGTTTCCGCCTGCTCACCGGGGAGCTTCTTGGCTCCGTGTTGCGTCTTCGTGCCCCACATGGCGGTCAGGAAGTCCTCGTACAGGCCGGTCGTCCACGAGGCGCCGGTCCAGCTGGCGCCGGTCCACGACGCTCCGGTCCACGAGGCGCCCGTCCAAGAGGCGCCTGTCCAGGCACTCCCCGTCCAGGAAGCGCCCGTCCAACTCGCGCCCGTCCACGAGGCGCCCGTCCAGGAACCGCCGGTCCAGCTGGCGCCGGTCCACGACGCCCCTGTCCACGACGCTCCTGTCCAGGAAGCGCCCGTCCAGCTGGCGCCCGTCCACGAAGCCCCCGTCCATGACGCCCCGGTCCAGGAGGCGCCCGTCCAACTGGCACCGTTCCAGGCCTCGCAGCGGATGTCGATCTCGCCGGAGATGACATCGATGACCCCGTCGTTCCCACAGTCGGTCTGGACGTTGCGACCGCCTCGCGACTTCTCCAGCGAACCCAGTCCGTTGGCCGTCGAGACCTGGGTGGCGTTGCTCGGCGCCGACACCGACAGCGCACTGCCGAGCTGAATCCTGCCGGCACCCTGGTCGTTCCCGGTCTTCGAGGCGATGGGATTGGCGGTGCTCTTGAGCATCGCCTTCACCTGGTCAGGGGTCAGCTCGGGACGGGCGGCCAGGAGGAGGGCCACGTTGCCCGACACGACGGCTGCCGCCTGGGAGGTGCCGCTGCCCCGGATGTAGCTCGGGCTCTTCAGTGCCTTGGGGTAGTCGACCTCCACCTGCGAGCCGTAGGCCCGGGTGGCGATGATGAAGCGGCCCGGCGCCACCACATCCGGCTTGGTCAGGCCGGCGGCGGTCGGGCCCCGCGATGACCACGCGGCGACGGCGTCGTCGGAGGGATCGGCGTTCTGCTTGTCGTCGAAGGCGCCGACGGTGACGACCCGATGGTCCTCACCCGGCTTGGTGCTGAACCTGTCGTGGGGAACGGCCTCCACCCAATCGCC
>JBKJLN010000423.1:0-6455 GCA_046596935.1 Acidimicrobiales bacterium | reverse complement strand
GTAGGCGTAGCCGACGCCAGCAGAAAGCGTCATGCCGGTGGCGAGGGCAGCTGCCACCAGCTTCTTCTTGGTGATCTTGAACATTTGGTCTCCTTGTGGATTGGGATGAATCACAAGGGCGGCGGTTTCGCCACTCACTCCCCGCAAGCTCGGCGACCAACTAGTGCCTGCGGATCAACGTGTCGCCCGACTGCCGGCCCAGTCCCGTTCCGGGCCGGTCAGCAGCAAGCAGCACATTGGACGGGCAGAAACAACCCCATCCCGACGCTTTCCCAACAGCCTCCCAATTCGCCTAAACCGCTTTTGGAGGGTCAGGCGACACGGTTCGTGCACCCTCACCCTCCAAAACTGCGAAGCGGCCGGACGGTGGCCCGTCGGCACGCCGCCAGCAAAGACGTCAGCGGAGGGCGCGCTCGGCCTCGTAGTGGAGGTCGACCGAGAGGCGGTCTCGGGCGACGGTGGCGGCCATGCCGCGCGCTCGGCTCGAGGTCTGCTCGGCGCCGGCGGACGCGCCGCCGGCAATCCCGATGATGGGAAGGCCGGCAACCTCGGCCTGCTCGGCGATCTTGCGCACCACCGCCAGCCCCTCGCCCCCATCTCCGCCCAGTTGGAGGTCGACGATGGCGAGGTGGGGTTGTTCGAGGGCCGCCAGTCTCGCCGCCGGTCCGCCTCCGGAAGCTTCGAGCACGTGCCACCCCACCCCGAGCGCCGTCCGCACTTCGGTCACGACCGAGGGGTCATCCGACACCACGAGCACCCGTCGCGCCGGCCCGTCAGAGCGGGAGCCTGACCCGTCGGCCTCCGACGTTGCGACGCCCAAGAGCGTCTCGACCGGTACCGGGTCGGCGGGATCGAACCGCCGCACCTCCACCTGATACTCGGCGTCCCTGACCAACCCGTCGGCGGCGGCCAGGCGACCGGCGACCCGCCCCAACAGCGCCGGGGGATCCGACTGATCATTGGGCAGCACGACCGCCACCAGCCGGGGGCCGAGGCGTCCGATCAAGTCGGCGTCCCGCACCGTCCCCGCCACCACGCCAACGAAGGCGGCGACCACCGAGGGAGCCGCCTGCACGTCCAGGTGCACGACGGTGACCGGATGACGTTGCCGGCGGGCGAAGGCCAGTGCCTTCATGGCCGCCAACTCGAGGCCCCGTCGATTGAACACGCCGGTCGCCGGATCGAGCAGCACGCCGCCGGCCGGCGAGGACCGGCCGGCCGCCCGCTGCCCGGCCCGCAACAACACGTGACTCAGGAGCTCGGGTGTGAGGCGGTCCTTGGCGAGGTAATCGTGGGCGCCGGCCGCCATCGCCGCCTCCGCCATCGCCGGGTCATCGAGAGCGCTGACCACCACCACGGGCACCTCCGGCGCCAACTCGACCAACTCGGCCACGATGGACGCGCCCTGGCTGTCGGGCAGGTGCATGTCGGTGAGGACGAAGTCGAAGGACTCGCTCCGGAGCCGCTCGAGTCCGGTGGCCAAACGACCCGCCTGATGCACATCAACCGGCTGGTCGAGGGCGTCGAGCACGCTTCGCACGAACCGCGCGTGGGCGACGTTGTCCTCGATCACCAGCACCCTCAGGGCGCTTCGGCGATCGGCATCCGGCTCGGTCATCCGACCCCCACGTTGTCGCCCCGCACGGTACAGACCCTGAACTCCGGCGACGCGGACCGTCCAGAATTCGCCCCGACTAGCTCCGATGGCCGGACGGAAATGGTCACTTGTCGCTATCCCTTTCTCGGACAACTGCACCGATACTTTCCTCATGGAGGGGGATGGAGCCGTCACGGTCAGCGTTCAGGTCGGCGCGAGCGCGCCCGTCCAAGCCGCTCCTGGCGTCCCTGGCACTGTTGCAGCTCCGAGCCCCGCGGCCCCCGCTGCTGGATTCCCCACGACCGGGGCTCCCCGACCCGGCGAACTTCCGCGTACCGGGGCTCCCCTCGACACATCAATCGCATTGGCGATCGCTCTCCTGCTTCTCGGCATCGTCCTCGTCACCGCTGCCCGTTCACGATTGGAGCACTTCCGTGCGTAAATCCCGCCTTGCCCTTTCCCTCGCCGCGCTCACCCTCGGTGCCGCTGCCCTTCCCGGCACGGCCTCCGCCCAGACGACGCCGGTGCCGGTCTCGGTCGTGAACACGACGTCGTCGAGGACGCTCTTCGTCGAGAGCACCACGGGCCAGCCGCTGACATCCCTCGACTTCGGCAGCGTGCGGTCATTGCCGTTCCGGGTGCGGGTCGTCGACGGGTCGTTCACCCGCACGCCGTTCACGGTGAGCACCACGATGACCAACCTCTACCTCGACTCCGGCAGCGGACCGACCTACGCCACCAAGATCGCCTCGTCCAACGTGAGCCTCGGGTCCCAGGCCAGCCCACTCAACGTCCTCGGCGTTTCCGCGGCGGTCCAGCCCCTCGTCAACACGGTCTCCACCATCACCGACACGACGATCTGTGGGCTGCTCGGCTTGGCTGCGGCCGTCCCCCTCGGCGGCACGGTGCCCTCCTGCTCGATCACCACCAGCGGATTGACCGGAGTCGTCCAGAACCTCAGCGTGCCGGTGAATCTGTCGCTCCTGTCCAATCTGCCGTTGCTGCCCCAGGCCAACGACACCGGACCGTTCTCCAACGCCGAATTCGGAGCCGGGACCGTTGGCGCCGGCGACACGGTTGGGGCCGCCGCCGCCACCGCTGCGAGTCAGACGCCGACGCCGCTCAAGGTGATCTCCGGTGCACCCATCTCCACCTCCGCCGTGCTCACGGCGCTCCGCGGTGCGCTGGCGACGACGCCCCTCGCCTCGCTCGTGCCTGCGGCCACGGTGACCGCCGCCCTCAACGCCGCTGTCGGGAACGCTTGGTCGACACTCAGCGCCACCCAGATCGACACGGTGCTGGCGAGCACCGTGGGCACCGCCCAAGCCCTCATCGGGACGCAGGTCCTCTCGCAGACCGGCACCTACGTCTCGCTCCCGACGCTCAACGTGACGGTGCCCGGGGGCGTGCCGGCCGGTCAGTACAAGGGCACCATGGTGGTGACGGCACTGCAGTAAGCAGGACCGATGCGCTCTCGGTCGGCCGCCGCCGTCGTCGTCCTCGCCGCCGTCCTTGTGCTCGTCGGACGGGGCGGGGCGCCGGCAGTCGCCATCGAGACCACCTCCTTCGGCCTCGACATCACCGAGCCGGCGTCCGACGGCCGCCTCCACATTCCCACCAAGGCGGGCGAAACGACGAGCGGCAAGCTCCGCCTCTTCAACAAGACCGACGCTTCGCTGACCATCAAGCTGACCGTCTCCCCCGCCACGGTGGCCGCCGACGGAACTTCATCCCTCGGCGGCGACGACACGCCGGTCGGATGGATCGACGTCGAGCGTCGAGTCTCGCTCGCCCCCAGGCAGGAAAAGGTCATCGAGGTGCGGGTTCATGCTCCCCGCCGCCTTCCCAAGGTCGGGGCGTCGGTCGCCATCGTCGCCGAACCCGAGCTCTCCCCGACCGGCACGGCTCCCGCCGTCCTCCAGCGGGTCGCCATGACCACCTTGCTCGAGCCGGACAAAGCGAGCCTCATCGCCAGCCTCGGTTGGTACCCGTGGTTGGCGGTCGTGCTGTTGGCGGGAGTGGCGGCGGCCACCCTCTGGCGAGCTCGTGCCCGCCGCCGCGCCTGACGGGACCGCGGCTCAGGCGCCCACCACGGCGAATCCGAAGGACCGAGCGACCTGGGCTTGGCGGACGTCGAAGGTGAGGAAGGTGAGCGCCGGCCCCAACCGTCGGGCGGCACCGAGGTGCAGAGCGTCAAGGGTCCGAAGCCCGGTCTCTTCGGCGATGGTCGCCGCCAGCTCGCACGTCCGGTCGTCGAGTTCGATCACCGAGAAGGACGCGAGGTCCTCGACGAACGACGACCTCGCCTGGAGGAGCGCACTTCCGCCGAGGATCCGGGCGAGGTTCCTCCGCACCTCGACGATGGCATGACGCCCGGTCACCAATGCAGGATCCGACGCCAGGTAGGTGTCGGCGTCGTCGGAGTCCGGCTCGTCGACATACCGCTTCAAGAGCGCGCTCGAATCTGCGTAGAGCGTCACTCGCTTCGATCTTCGGCGAGCGCCTGCAGGACCGTCGTCTCGGCCTTCGCCCGCCGGACCGGCGTCAGGCCAGTCGAGCTCGCTGGCGTCACCCAGCCCTCGGCGACACCGACCGACACGTCGACACCATCGACCACGGGGCCGAGGGTTGCGATCGGTCGCCCCCGATCCGTGACGGTGATGCGCTCACCCGCCGCTGCCCGCTGCAGGTAGCTCGACAGCTTGGCCTTGAGTTCCCGAACGGCGACATCCATGTAGTCACATTAACAGTTGGAGTGACCACACGCTGCCGGACCTCCCAATTGCAGGTACCGGGTCAGCCGTCGACCGGCTCGCCGAAGCCTTCGCAGTCGGCGTTGTCGCACACGAACCCGCCGTCGATCACGTTCGACAGTTCGCTCGGCAGCGCCGTCACGCCGCAGAACGCACAGATCGGCGCCCGATTTTCATCGCTCGAGGAGAGTTCGAACTCATCGTCCTCGTCGTCGAAAACCACGGCACCGACGCTACTGACCAAGCCTGTGCAAAGGGACACAGCAGGAGCTGAGCTCGAGGTCCACGAGTGGGTGGACGTCTCGAGCTCAGCCTGCTGCATCGGGATTGTTAGAGGGTGCCTCCGGCGATCGCCGCCCGGCGACGCCGCGCTACCAGCACGAACACCGCACCGATGAGGATGAGCGACAGCCCGAGGGAGACGATCATTCCGAACTCCTGACCGGTGCGGGCCAGCAGACCCGAGGGCTGGTTGGCAGGGGCCGACGCACCGGAGCGGGTCGCTCCTGCGGCCACGACCTCGAAGTTGGCCGAGAGCACCTGGCTTCCGGCAGACGCACGGACTTGGGTGGCACCCAATGGCGCATTCGCCGGGACCACAACGTCGGCTGCAATCGTGCCGTCGGCTCCGGCGGTGACGTCCTGCAGTTTGATGCCGGCGATGCTCAGGGACACCCGCTCACCGGGGGCAAACCCGCCGGCGGAGAGGGAGAAGGTGCCGCCCCGTTCGGCGAACGTGCGAGAAAGGGCGAGGGTGCAGCGACCGGGCGGGTAGTTCCCTTGGGCCTGATTCGGGGTTGCCGGGTTGTTGGTGAGGCCCGGGGGCTGACCAGGCGAGCGGCCGGGGGGGACGGCAGGAGGGCAGTTCGGTGCCGCTTCTGCAGACGCTGGGACGGCCGACAACAGCAAGAGGCCCGCCAACATCATCGCGAAGACCGCCGAGGCTGCCCTTGAACTCATCCGCATGCTTTCAACCCTTCGTCGCCGAACCCGGTCATCATTCACGCTTGATCGGCATCCGTCAACGTCATCCGGAAAGTGAATGGCAGTAACCGAATTGCATCCGGGAAATGATTGCCTCGGTGGACCGAGAGTGATAAGCCCTCCCGCATGATTCGGCGAGTAGTGGCGATCCTGTCCGTCATCGGTGTCTCCCTGAGCGCCCTGGTGCTCGGTCTTCCTGGCACTCCACTGGCGGTGGCTCCGGCCGCCGCCGACTTCCCAACAGGGGAGGGATATTGGTTGGCAGCGAGCGACGGCGGCATCTTCGCGTACGGAAGTGCCCAGTTCTACGGCTCGACGGGCAACATCGCACTGAAGCAGCCGATCGTCGGCCTCGAGGCGTACCCGTTCCTCGAGGGCTACTGGCTCGTGGCCAAGGACGGCGGAGTGTTCGCCTTCGGTTCAGCCCCGTTCGTGGGTTCAACCGGCAACCTCATCCTGAACCAGCCGATCGTGGGCATGGCCTCGACGCCCACCGGGAACGGCTACTGGTTGGTGGCGTCCGATGGAGGCATCTTCTCCTTCGGTGACGCCGCCTTCTTCGGTTCGGCCGGCAGCATCAAGCTGAACAAGCCGATCGTCGGCATGACGCCGACGCCCTCGGGCAACGGTTACTTCCTCGTCGCCACCGACGGCGGCATCTTCGCCTACGGAGACGCCGTCTTCCAGGGTTCGGCTGCATCCATGCCGATCAACAAGCCGATCGTCGGAATCGAGACGACGCCCGACGGTGGCGGCTACTACGAAGTCGCCAGCGACGGTGGACTCTTCACCTACGGCAACGCCGTGTTCCGCGGGTCGGCCGGCAACATCAAGCTGAACCAGCCCATCGTCGGCATGGCCCGCAGTCGCACCGGCAACGGCTACCAGCTCGTGGCCACCGACGGCGGCATCTTCAACTACGGCGACAGCAAGTTCTTCGGTTCGGCCGCCAGCATGGCCCTCAACAAGCCGATCCTGGGCATGGACATCCGTCCGGCACTCGCGGTCGCCGCTGACGCCTATGGCGCCGCTGGCACCCAGAACTCGGAGTGGAAGAACGTTGCCGGCGACTTCCAGCTCATGCTGAAGGACGAGGCCGGTGAGCCGCCGGCCGGCGCTCG
>JBKJLN010000312.1:0-5868 GCA_046596935.1 Acidimicrobiales bacterium | reverse complement strand
CCGACGAGTCGATCGACGACGCCCTCCGGCGCTGGACCCTGCGGGCTCTGGCTGGCCTCTCCCTCGGCGCGCCCTTGCTCATGCTGGTCAGCCGTTCGACGTTGTACCTCACACCTGCTCTCCTGCGCCCCCGTCCGAGTGGAGCCAGTCCGTTCTTCGTGCCGGCACTGGCCTGGCTCGACCCCCTGGCCCAGAAGCTCTTCGATGGCGTCGGCTGGCTGTACGTCGTCGGGGTCGTGGGTCTCTTGATCCGACGCGACCGGGCGACCACCCCGAAGGAGCATCTCCAACTTCGGTGGATGACCGCCGCTGGCATCCTCTTCGGCTTCGTCTTCGTGGCAGGGAACGGAGCCGTGGCCCTGGGGGTCCTGAGCCCGGCACTCAACGCCGCCGCCCCGTGCCTGGTGTTCTTCCCGATCGCCATCTCCATCTCCGTCCTGCGTCACCAGCTCTTCGACGTCGAGGTCGTCGTCCGGAAGTCGGTCGTCTACGGCGCACTCACCCTGGTCATCGGATTCGCTTTCGCCGGGCTGGCCGCCACGCTCGGCATCACCGCCGGTGGCCGGCTGCCCGTGGGCGCCGCCATTGCCGTGACGGTCGTGCTGATGGCGGCGTTCCAGCCGTTGCGGCGACGTCTCGAGCGCGCTGCCGACCACTGGGTGTTCGGCGAGCGCGTCTCGGGCTACCAGTTGTTGACCCGCTTCGGCGTCACGCTCGAACACGCCTATGACCTGACCGAATTGGCACCTCGACTGGCCGCAGCCACCGTCGACGGCCTCCAGGTGCGGTGGGCCCGAGTCGGCGTGTGCCTCACGAGCGGCGACGAGCCGATCCTCGAACCGATGGGGTCGGCCGGTGAAGCCGTCGACGACGACACACCTGCCACCACCACCATTCCGCTGATCCATGCCGGCGAGCTCGTCGGCGTGCTCGACTGTGGGCCCAAGTTCGAGGGCGTCGTCACGGAGGAAGACCTCGAGTTGTTGGCGACGCTCGGGCGGCAAGCCGCCCTCGGAATCCACAACGCACGGTTGGCGGCCGAACTCGCGGGTCGGGTCGACGAGATCCGCCGACAGGCCGGCGAGCTGCGAGCGTCGCGCGCACGCATCGTCCAGGCCCAGGATGTCGAGCGACGCCGGATCGAACGCAACATCCACGACGGCGCCCAGCAGGAAATCGTGGCGTTGATCGCCAAGCTCCGTCTGGCTCGCAATCAATTGGCGCGCAACGAAGTGACCGCGGATACCACCCTGTCCGAACTGCAAGACGACGCTCGCACACTTCTCGGCGACCTCCGCGAACTGGCCCATGGGATCCACCCGCCCGTCCTCACCGATCGCGGTCTCTTCGAGGCCCTCGATGCCCGGGCCTCTCGAGCCGATCTGCCGGTGCACGTTCAGGCTGACGCCGCCCTGCGCACCGCCCGCTTCGCCGACGACCTCGAAGGCGCAGCCTTCTTCTTCGCCTCCGAGGCCATGACGAACGCCCTCAAACACGCACGCGCCGAGTCGATCGTGGTGCGTCTTGCCGTCTCTGGCCCATCACTTGTGGTCGAAGTCGAGGATGACGGCGTCGGCTTCGTGCCCGCAGATGTCCGAGGGGAAGGTTTGGCCAACATGCGCGACCGCGTCGAGGCGCTCGGCGGGCGCCTCCGAATCGCCAGTTCCACGGGTGGCGGCGCGCGGCTGCGGGCCGAGCTGCCGATCGCCGTTGAAGTCGAGCATGCTGCGCGTTCTGATCGCTGAGGACAACTACCTCGTCCGCGAAGGCACGAGGCGCCTGCTCGAAGACGACGGCGACGTCGAGGTGGTCGGATCGCTTCCGGATGCCACCGAGATCCTGGCGGCCGTCGAGTCCTTGCAGCCTGATGCTGTCCTCACCGACATCCGCATGCCTCCGAGTCATCACATGGAGGGCATCGAGGCCGCCCTGTGCATCCGCGCCGCCTACCCGAACGTCGGCGTGGTGGTGCTCTCACAGCACTCCGACGAGGCCTACGCCTTCGAGCTGTTCAAGGACGGCACAGCCGGGCTGGCCTACCTCCTCAAAGAACGCCTCGGCGACCTCGACGAGCTCACACGCTCGTTGCGCGAAGTCATCGCCGGCCGATCGGTGATCGACCCGGCGGTCGTCGAGGCGCTCGTCGGGCGGCGGGCGCGACAGCAGTCGTCGCTTCTGCGCAACCTGACGCCTCGCGAGATGGACGTGTTGCGGGCTATGGCCGAGGGCAAGCGGAACTCCGCCATCGGGGCCGAGCTCGCCCTGTCGGGCTCGGCCATCGAGAAGCACGTCAATGCCATCTTCACGAAGCTCGAGCTCGGTGAATCTCCGGAAGTCGACCGACGGGTCTCGGCCGTCCTGCGGTTCCTGCAGGATCGCAATCTGCAGTAGCGCCAGTCAGCCTCTCCCCCTCCGACCGGTGTGTTGTCCGTGGTCAGAGGGGGGAAGTGGGCCGTAGAGGACTTGAACCTCTGACCCCCTGCGTGTCGAGCAGGTGCTCTGCCAACTGAGCTAACGGCCCTAGCGGTCGCTCACTCTACCGAAGACCGCTGCGAGCGAACGCGCTCTTCGGGAGTCGACTCGAGATCGATGTCCACGACGGTCCAGCACTGGACATTCCCGCAGGCAGGACACGAAAGCCTGCGCTCGCCACCCTGGATGGTAGTGAAGGCAAGGAGGATCGGCATCGAGCACCCTTTGCACTGCAGCTGCGGTCCGATCTGCATCGGTCACCCACCACTTCCGGCTCGTACCGGCGTCATCGCCGGCACCCAAGCAATTCGCCAGCATCCGAGCGGGCCCCTCCACGAAAGGAGGAAAGGGACATGCCGGACCATCCGGCCACACCTTTGGGGGGTGGCCACGGGCCTAGGCTCGGCCGCCACGATGGACCAGGCGAACCGCTCTCCCGGGCTCGATGCCCAGCGCCTCGCCGTGCTCGCACATGCCGCGCGGGCGCTGCACGGTGAACGGGACGGGAATCGAGCCCTGGAGTGGGCCCACGGAGCGGCGAGAGATCTCACCGGCCTGTCGGAGACGGCAATCTGTCTTCTCCCCCGGCATGGTTCGCCGGTCTGGTCGTCGATCGCCGGAGGGCTGGACTACAGCGTCCTCGGCGACCCCCGCCTTTCGCCGCTGTTACGCGACGGCATCGACAAGGGTCTCCCCATCGTCTGCGACGACCTGGCTGCGGCTGAGTCGGCCATTCCGAGCGAAGACCGCGTCGGCAGCGTCCTCCCTGTCGGCAGCCTGGTGGTCGTGCCGGTGATGGCGCGCGACGACCTCGCCCAAGCAGCGCTCTTCGCCTCCGCCTTCGTCCCGACGGAGATCGACGCCGCCGCCGTCGAGGCGCTCGCTGCCCTTGGCGCCCATCTCGGCGTCGCCCTCGACAACGCCGCCGTCCTCGCCAAGATGGCCGAGGTCGAGGCCCGCGGCAAAGAAGTGGTGCACGCATTGCAGGAAGCGGTCCGCCCACCCGCACCCGTCGTCCCCTTCACCGAACTCGGTGTCCATTACGTCGCCGCCGACCCCAGCGCTCCGACCGGGGGCGACCTGTACGACTGGGTCACGTTGCCCGACGGGGATCTTCATGTCGTGGTCGTCGATGTCATGGGTAAGGGGGTCGAGGCCACGAAACATGCGCTGTCGGTCACGCACGCGCTTCGTCTCCTCGCCGTCGAGGGTTGCCCTCTCGGCGACCTCGTGGCCAGAGCCGACACGTTGGTGACAGCCCAGAACCCGGACCTCGTCGCCACGCTGATCATCGCCCGGTACACGCCGGGGACGGGGGCGTTGCAGCTCGCCGGAGCGGGGCATCCGCCGGCGATGGTGGTCAATGCGTCGGGCGTTCGCGAGATCGCCGCACCCGGTATTCCCATCGGATGGCCCGGCGCCGGCTCCCATGGGATCGTCGAGTTGGTACTCGACCGCTCGGACACGCTCATCCTCTACACCGACGGTCTCATCGAGGCCACCAAGGACATCGTCCAGGGCCTCGAGGATCTGGCGACGGCGGCAGCGGCGACCGCGACCTATCCGGCGACGTCGATGGCGCGGGCCTTGGTCGAGCGCCAGCTCGCCGACTCCTTGCGGCAGGACGATTCGGTAGCGCTGGTGCTCAGGCGCCGGTCGCCGGCGGCTGTACAGCCCCTCCACATACTTCCGCCCTTCCGTCACGAGTTCTCGCCCCAGACGGCGGCCGTTCCCCTGGCCCGGCATCTGCTCCGCGATTGGATGGAGTACGTCCCCGTCGAGCCCGAGGCGATCGATGCCCTCCTCTTGGCGGCGTCGGAGCTGTGCTCGAATGCCGTTCGCCATGCAACCGGCGCCCCCGCGTCCGTGCATGTCCTTGCGTGGATCGAAGGCGACGCCGTGCTGATCGAGGTCAGTGACGACGGCGGAGCACTCGCCTGGTTGGATCAACACGGAGACGACCTCCCCGACCCCGAATCCGAGCAGGGACGCGGTCTGTTCCTCGTCCGCGAGCTCGCCGACGAGGTGAGCAGCCGCATCGACGATGGCCGGAGTGTGGTCAAGATCGTGAAGCGAGCAGTCGTCGGGGCAGGCACAGCGCACACCGGCGGTCGCCTCGTCACCTGAGCGTGTGGCCTTGCGTTGGTTCGGGTAGATCGCCGAGGACCTTCCGAACGGAGACCTGCCGAGTGAGTGCTTTCCCATGCCGCGACTGAAGCGAGTCGACTGCTCGAGCCCGGGCATCCGTCGACGGAAAGCTGGGAAAGGCTTCACGTACATCGACCAGAACGGCAATCGGATCACCGACCGAGTGACCCTCGAACGCATCCGGGCGCTCGTGATTCCGCCGGCATGGACGGAGGTCTGGATCTGCTCGCTGCCCATGGGGCACATCCAGGCCATCGGACTCGATGCCAGGGGCCGCAAGCAATATCGCTACCACGACGTCTGGCGACAGCGTCGAGACAGCGAGAAGTTCGAGCACATGATCGGTTTTGCCCGAGCCCTTCCTCGCATCCGACAGGTCGCGACTGAGCACCTCGCCGACGACCAGCTGAGCCGCAACCGCGTCCTGGCATGCGCGGTGCGGCTGCTCGACCTCGGCTTCTTCCGCATCGGCACCGAGGGGTACGCGGAAGAGAACCAGACCTTCGGATTGGCCACGATCCGCAAGAGCCACGTATCGATCGTCGGTGACGTCATCACGTTCGACTACATCGCCAAGAGCGGGAAGCGCCGAATCCAATCGGTCGCCGACCCCGACGTGCTCGAGGTCGTCAAGGCGCTCAAAGCCCGGCGGGGCGGCGGGCCGGAGCTCCTGGCGTGGCGTGACGGATCTCGATGGGTCGACGTCCGATCGTCCGACATCAACGCCTACATCAAGGAGGCGACGGGCGGGGAGTTCTCGGCCAAGGATTTTCGCACCTGGAGCGCCACCGTTCTCGCGGCGGTCGCCTTGGCCGTGTCGTCGGGCGTGGCTCGATCAGAGACGGGCCGAACGCGCGCCATTGCTCGGGCCATGAAAGAAGTGGCGACCTATCTCGGCAACACGCCGGCAGTCTGTCGTTCGTCCTACGTCGACCCCAGGGTCATCGACCGATACACCGGCGGCGCCACCGTCATCGACGCTCTCACTTGTCTCGATGAAGAGTCAGGACTCGGGGGATTGCACACGCATGGAGCCATCGAGGTCGCAGTGCTCGACCTGCTCGACGACTCCTCTCCAGACGTTTCCAGTGCCGAGGCGGCGTAGACCTAGCCGTCGATTCCCGCCAGCTGTTCGCCGTCCTCGAAGACGATCGACGTCCTGTTCGCCGGGTGAGGCGACACATGGATCGAAAGAAACTGCTCGAGCGAATCGAACACGCTGATCGAGCCACGGGGCGGCGGGGTCAG
>JBKJLN010000302.1:0-2915 GCA_046596935.1 Acidimicrobiales bacterium | reverse complement strand
ACCCTTACCGGTACGGACCTTCTCGAACTGCTCCGTGTTCATGGCCGTCAGGCTATCGACGTCACCGCCGAGCCCGCATCGTCGAAGGAAGCGCCGCGGTCAGCTGCGCGGCGGCATCGGAGAGTGCAGCTTCCACCTTCTTGGCCGATCGGACGGGCACGACCGTGTGGGCCACGACTTCCGTGCGGCTCTGCGTCAACCCCCCGGTGCGGAAGAATCGCCGGGCAACGTGGCCGATGACCACGACCTCGTCACCGACGTCGAGGGATGCCGCCGCCGCCGGCGGGTCGTGCCAGACAACCGGCACGGAGTCGGCTCGGTCGGCACCTTCGCGCCGCACGGTGAGATCGAGGCCCACGACACGACGGCCGTGCGCCGGCAGCACCCGCTCTTCGGCGGGTCGGGAGAGACAACCACGGACAACGGTGACATTCAGCATTGCGATATCGAGCATTTCGGACACACTTCCTGGGCGGGAACAACGAGTGATCGGCAGGGGGAAGTGCCTGGTTCCGACCATAGGGTGGGGGTGTGACAGCAATGGCGGAAGGACGGATCTTCCACCTGACGACGGCCGCCACCTGGCGGGCACAAGCTCCGGGGGGCACCTGTGACGGCCCGGTGGCAGCCGAGCAGTTCGAGCGCCACGGGTTCGTGCATTGCTGTTTCCGCGAGCAACTCGCAGAGATCGCCACCTGGTGGTTCGACGAAGACGACGACCTCCTCGCCCTCGAGCTCGACCCCACCCACATCGGCGCCGAGGTGCGACTCGAACCTTCTCCGAGCCGTTGGTATCCGCATGTGTACGGCCCCCTGGACGGCGCCGCCGTCGTCGGTGTCCACGCCGTCCCCCGCCTCTCCGACGGTTCGGCTGAGCTGCCCCCCGCCATCGCGTCTCCGCCGCCGGGCTTTCGGCTGACAGGGTCAATGTCAGCGTCTGCTGGCGAGGTCACCGTCCGCTGGCGCCCCGGCCATCTCGACGGTGACCCCGAATGGGTGGCGGCCGCCAACGAGGCCGTGGGCGAAAGGCGGCTCGTCCCCGTCATCGGTGGCGTGATGGTGCCCGCCGATCTGGCCCTCGCCTATCCGTCCTTCGCCGTGCTCGCCGACGTCGCCGACACCGTGTTCGACTACGCCGGGGACGGGTTCTTCCTCTGGCCCGAGCAAGGGCAGGTCCGTCCGTGATCGAGGCCGTCCACACGATCGACGCCCGCATGCACGACAAGGCCGAGAACCTTTCGTGTTACTTCCTGCCTGGTCCCCGACCGACGCTGATCGAGCCTGGCCCGGAGTCGAGTCTCGACAACGTCGTCGAGGCCCTCGAGGGCTTAGGGGTCGGTCCATCCGATCTGGCGTGGATCGTCGTCACCCACGTGCACCTCGACCATGGCGGCGGCGCCGGCAAGCTGGCGGCCCGCTTCCCGAACGCCACCGTGGTCGTACACCAAGAGGGTGCCCGCCACCTCCAGAGCCCGGAGCGATTGGTGGCCAGCGCCACCCGGGTCTACGGGGCCGAGAACATGGCCACCCTCTGGGGGTCGATGCAGGCGGTTCCAGCGGAGCGGCTTCGAGCCGTCGACGAGGGCGACATCATCGACCTGGGCGGCGGACGGCAGCTCGACGTGCTCCACACCCCCGGCCACGCCAAGCACCTCATGTGCCTGGTCGACTCCGATACCGGTGGCGTGTTCGTCGGCGACGCCGTAGGAATCACGCTCCCCCACTCCCATCTCGTGCGCCCGACGGTTCCGCCCCCGGACATCGACCCCGACCTGATCGTGGCCCAGCTCGTACGCCTCCTGGCCCGAGGCGTGACGTCCATCAACTTCGCCCACTTCGGCATCGACCACGACGTCGAGGCGATGCTCGACCAAGCCATCCGTCGCGTACGCCGTTGGGACGAACTCGCCGCACGAGCGGTCGCCGATGGTCTCGACGCCGCCGACCTGGCCCTCACCTTGGCCGAAGCCACCCACGCCGACTACGTGGCCGAGGGCTACGACGAGGTCGTCATTGCGGCGGCCGAAGAGCGCACCAACTACGAGATGGAAGCCGCCGGGCTGCACCGCGCCCATACCCACTGATCGCGGTGGAGGGCCATCCGCATCGCATCGCCCTCGCCCCGAACTACCCGCCGATCGACGACAGGCGCTCGGCCACGTCGTAGAGATCGGCGTCGACGTCGAGGATGCGGCGGAAGAGATCGCGAGCCCGTGGCACCTCGCCGGCTCGCTCGTACAGATCGGCCAGGGCATACCAGGTGCGGAGTTGGTGCAGTTTGGGCTTGCGGTGGTCGACCTTGGCCCGCTCGAGCAATTCGATGGCCTCGGCCAGACGATTGCGGTCGGCCAGCGAACCGGCCATGACGAGGCGCCCCTCGGCCAACAACTCGGGCGCCGGGGAGGCCTGCCGGAGCTCCTCCCACAGCTCGTCGACCTGCCGGAACTTCTTCTTGGCCCGGTAGCAATCGGCCAGCGTCGGCAGCTGGTCGATGCTGCTGCTCATCGTGCGGAAGGCCTCGAGCTCCTTGCTGGCGGCCTCCCATCGACCGAGCCGGTAGAGCGTGAGGCCGTGGAGTTCCCGCACGGCGGCGGCACCGGGGGCCTGCTCGGCCAACGGCTTCAGCATGCGGAGGGCGTCGGCGTAGCGCTCACGCTCATAAGCCCCCGATGCGTCGGTGAGTCGTTGGTTGATCCGGGCTGCCAGCTTCGGTCCTCCGACGGCATCGGCCACTTCCGAGGCCACCTCCGGCGGAAGGGTCTTGGGCTTGCGTTGCCGCGGTTCGGTCGCCGCCGGCGCCGGCCTGGCCGTCGCCGAACGACTGCGCCCGCCTTTGGGACGGGGGATCTCGGGGTCGCGGACCCAGACCTCGGGCGTCCACGCCTCCGGCGACTCCGCCCCACCGTCGTCGGTCC
>JBKJLN010000173.1:0-6341 GCA_046596935.1 Acidimicrobiales bacterium | reverse complement strand
GTCGTGGTCGGGCTCGTCGAGGCGGTGCAGATGGGCGCCGAGGTTCACCGTGCGGAGGTACTCCCGTGGCTCCTCCGGTATTTGTGGCGCAGGTTCGAGCCAGCAGCGAACGTCGGTGAAGCCGGCGGCGACCATCCGGCGCTCGGTCTCCTCGGCCGTTGCCATGAGGCTCGGACGCACCCAGCCCTCGAACCGATCGGCCCAAGGCCCGGCAGCACCCACCGCGTCGGCGGCTCCCAGAACCGACGCAATGTTTCCGGCGCCTCCGCACTGGGCCACGAGCTGACCACCGGGTCGCAGTGCCGCGAAGAGCTGGGCGAAGAGGCGATCGTGATCGAGCACCCAGTGGAAGGTCGCAGTGGAGAGGATGGCCTCGACAGCGTCGGTGAGACCCAGGTCGAGCAGGTCGGCCTGTTCGACCGTCACCCGCGCGCCGGCGTCGGCGAGGGTGGCGCGACATGCCGCGACCATGGCGGCGTCGGCATCGACGGCGATCACGCGACCTTCGTCTCCGAGGCGATCCAACAACAATTGCGTGACGCGGCCGGTGCCACAGCCCGCATCGAGCACCGTCTCGTTCCCGCTCAAGACGAGGCGGTCGAGCACCTTGGCGCCCATGGCCTCCATCGGCCCTGAGACCTTGTGGTAGCTGGCTGCGTCCCAGCGGCGGACGGGATCTCCGTCGGTCATCGGCCTGATGCCAAAACGCGTCGGGGATGCCGCCCGTCGACGTAGCCCATGAACGGGGGATGGATGTTGTACCCGAGGAGTTCCTGCAACCGTTCCGGCAGCGACGCGGCGACGTCTCGGGGCACGGCGAGCACGTGGTTCTCCTGCGGTCGGAGCCACGAGACCACGTACTCGAGGATCACGCCGAGACGAGGGTGCGCGGTGTTGTTGGCCCCACCCCCGTGCCAGACGCTCCCGGTGTAGAAGAGCACTGAACCGGCGCGCATTTCGGCCCCGATGGTGACGTCGTCGGGTCCGGGTCGGCGACCCGGCTCCCAGCGATGGCTGCCGGGGATGATGCGAGTGGCGCCATTGGCCTCAGTGAAGTCGTCGAGTGGCCACATGGTGTTGAGCACGACCTCGCCGTGCGGCACCGGGAGCGGATAGATCGAGTCGTCGTGGTGGATCACCTGCGCCCGTTCGCCCGGCCCGATCTCGATGCCGGTCGGGGCGCTCAGCTGGTACTGCCCGAGGACGTGGTCGAGCACCCCCAGGAGGAGTGGATGCGTGGCCGGCGCGTCGAAGCAACGCGTCTTGGCGAACAAGGCATAGACGCGACGGGTGGCATGGCCTTCGAAGTCGTTGCGTCCTTCGGGCGTCGTCTCCAGCACACGGGTCAGGTCGGCCCTTGCCTCTGCGACCTCGTCTGACGAGAGCACGTCCTCCACCAAGGCATAGCCATCCTGGGACAGCCCTTCGCACACGGCGTCGACGTTCGGTTCTCTCGGCGGAATGACCACGGCGGCCAGCCTGCCACCTGAGTAGCGTCGCCGGAAATGCCCCCGGTGCTGCTTCCTCAGCCGCAGCAAGTCGAGTGGTCGGGTCGCCTCGTCACCCCGCTCGACGTGGCGGAGGGTCGCGACGAGCGATTGCCGGCGCAGGGTTACCGCCTGACGATCGGCGAGCGTGCGGTGCGCCTGGACGCAGCCGACGACGCGGGCGCGTTCTATGGCAGAGCAACGCTGGAGCAACTCCGCCGCGCCGGTGACGGTTCGGGTGGCGAACTCCCGGAGGGAACGATCCACGACTGGCCCGACTTGGCCGTGCGCGGGGTGATGTTCGACGTGTCGCGCGACAAGGTGCCTTCGCTCGAGACCCTCGAAGCCCTCATCAACCGCCTCGCCAGCTGGAAGGTCAACCACGTCGAGCTCTATCTCGAGCACACGTTCGCGTATGCGGATCACGAGGAGGTGTGGGCGGCGGCGTCGCCCTACACCCCCGACGACATCGAACGCCTCGACCGCTTCTGTCGCCGGCGGTTCATCGAGCTCACGCCGCACCAGAATTGCCTTGGTCACTTCGAACGCTGGCTCGCCCACGACCGCTACCAGTCATTGGCCATTGCTCCCGACGGATGGAGCGATGCGCGTGGGCGATGGCGTCGACCCACCACCCTCGAGCCCACCAACGCCGATGCCCGCGCGTTGATCGGCTCGCTGTTGGATGAGTTGCTGCGCTCGTTCTCGAGCTCCCGCGTCCATGTCGGTCTCGACGAGCCTTGGGAACTCCCTGACGCCCGCTTCGGGGACTACCTCGATTACGTCCGCAATCTACGTGAGCGGCCCGAGATCGCCGGCCGTGAGATGTTGATCTGGGGCGACATCGTCGCTTCCCATCCGGAGCGTTTGACCGAGATTCCTGACGGCGTGACGGTGTGCGAGTGGGGCTACGAGGCCGGCCACCCGTTTGCTGAACGGGCCGCCGTGCTGGCCGAGTCCGGGCGGCCGTTCTGGCTCTGCCCCGGCACGTCCAGCTGGAACTCGATCGTCGGCCGCACGACGAACATGCGCGACAACTGTCGTGAGGCCGCCGTTGCTGCTGTCGACGCGGGGGCATCCGGCTTGCTCGTCACCGATTGGGGCGACAACGGCCACGTGCAGCAACTCCCGATCAGCGCGCCAGGCTTTGCCTACGGGGCGGCTGTTGCCTGGTGCGTGCGCGTCAATGCCGAGATCGACCTCGCCGCCGCTCTCTCGGCCCACGCCTTCGACGACGACACCGGGGAACTGGCCGCTGCGCTACTGGCCCTCGGCGATGCTCATCGCAGCGTCGTCCCGCAGATGCCGAACACGTCGGTCCTGGCGTTGCCCTTGCTCTCCCCGCGGTTCCGGATGGGAGAGGGCCGCACTGCCGGGCTCACGGACGATGATCTCCGCGAGATCGGTTCGATCATCGCCGCAGCCAGGGCGGGCGTGGCCCGAAGCAATCCCCGCTGCGCGGACGGTGCGGCAATCATCCGAGAAACGGATGCCGGCGCCGCTCTGGTGGATCTCCTGGTGCGGGACACCGTCGCCCGCCTCGCGGCCGGCGGGACGATCGAGGCCGTTCCGGTTCCGATCCGGCGCGCCTTCGCTGATGAACTCGCCGACCTCACCGAGACCCATCGCCGGCTCTGGTCGGATCGCAATCGCCCGGGGGGACTCGACGACAGCTGCAACCGCCTCGACGCCCTCCGCGACACCTATCTCGCGTGAGCGTTCGTCGACTTCATTCCTCGGCGTAATCCATGTCGAGGAGCGTGCCCGTCGACTTGTCGCGGGGTCGGCGTCGACGCAGACGGAGCTTGGGGCGAACGGGGAGCGCTCGGTCGGATGTCCACGGCGCCAGAGGTGCCTGGCAGAGGCTCGCCAGCGAGAGCAGGACCTTGTCGTAGTTGACGCGCCACCCGGCGAAGTCCTTCCAGGCTTGCTCCCGATCGGCGCGTATGGGTGTGCCGACCTCGACCAGGCGATCGAGGGCGTCGTCGAACTCGTCGCGGGAGATCGTGATGGGATCGCCTGGCTGAGGATCGGGGTCGTACTCGATGTCGAAGAAGTCGGAGATGCGTCGGAGGCAGAGCGTTCCCGAGCGGACGCAGAGGGCGGCGTGGGGGTCATCGGGAAGTTCGACCGCGGCCATGCTCAGCGAGGCCGCGTCGAGGAGGGCGCCGGCGGCGGTGATCCACGACCGTTCTGGTTGTGGCGAGCGGAAGAAGGCCAGCGAACCGAGCGAGGTGTGGCTCTCCTCGATGTCGGCGAACCACAATTCCGCCTGCTGGAACAGTTCGTCCGAGCGGTCGAGCAGGCCGATCGCTTGGTAACGGATGAGCATCGTGACCGCCCACGGCGGTGTCCCGGCCCTGACCTCGAGCAGCGATACCAGGGTCTCGCGGCGCGTGAATGCGCCGTAGATCGTCGGGAGATAGGTGATCAACAGGGCAAGGAGCGTCACCCCGACAGCGGCCGCGATGAACGAGAGGAGTTCTGCCGGTCGCCCTGTTGGCGTGGCGTAGCCGAGGGTCAACAGTGAGGATCCGCTCACACGGACCGATTCCCACGGCGACATCTGGCCGAACGACCAGAACATCAGGGAAAAGGCTCCCAGCATCAGCGACAGCCAGACCGCCGGCAGGGCGAGGAGGCTGGTGGGGGCATAGAAGGCGAGACGGCGATCGAGCCCGATATATCCGTGCGACCGTCGGGCGGAGAGGGTGAAGAGCCATCGCAAGGCGATGAAGACCGTCCGGGAGAGCGCCACCGGGACGGCGCGGGGGACGACGAAGGTGCGGACCGCAGAGGCGGCGGTTCCGAGTGCGAGGGTGACGCCGACGACAAAGCAGAGGATGCGCACGGCGAGCACTTGGAGATCATGGCGCGTAAGGTCCGAGCCCGAACGCCTACGAGGCACACACCGCAACAAGGAGCCCGTTCGGATGACCGCAACAGTTGAATCCCAGGACGTCGACACCCAGGACACGCCTGAGCTGGCCGAGTTCCGCCAGCGCTGTCGCACCTTCCTGGCCGCCAGCGCCAAGCCCCGGCAGCGCCAGCCCGCAGCCGACGACGATGATGGCGGCGCCAGTGCCCTGGAGATGGGCGACGTGGGTGCGAACAAGGCCTTCCAAGCGAAGCTCTTCGACGCCGGATTGGCCGGCATCACGTGGCCCAAGGAGGCGGGGGGCCAGGGGCTCAGCAACGACCACCAACGCGTCTTCAACGAGGAAGCGGCCGACTACGAGTTGGCCACCGGCGTCTACACCATCGGACTCGGCATGGTCATCCCGACCATCGTCGAACATGGCACCGAGGAGCAGAAGGAACGCTTCGTCCGCAAGGCCCTCCGCGGCGAGGAGATCTGGTCACAACTCTTCTCCGAGCCCGGCGCCGGGAGCGATGTCGCTTCCCTGCAGATGAAGGCGGACCGCGATGGGGACGAGTTCATCCTCAATGGCCAGAAGGTCTGGACGACAGGCGCCCAGTACTCCGACTACGGAGCGGTCATCGCCCGCACCAACCCCGATCAGCCGAAGCACCGTGGCATCACGATGTTCATCATCGATTTCAAGGCTCCCGGCGTGGAGATCCGCCCCCTCCGCCAGATGAACGGCGGATCAGGGTTCAACGAAGTGTTCTTCAACGATGTTCGCGTGCCGGCTTCGAACGTGGTCGGCCAGGTCGACGATGGGTGGCGCTGCGCCATCGCCATGTTGGCCAATGAGCGAGTTGCGATCGGCTCTGGCGGCGGCGGCGCCCGTCGTGGTTCCGGTGGCGGCATCGACCCGATGGTGAAGATGGCACGCGAGCGCGGCCTCCTCACCGACCCGGTCATC
Organism: Acidimicrobiales bacterium; assembly: GCA_046596935.1. Taxonomy (GTDB): domain Bacteria; phylum Actinomycetota; class Acidimicrobiia; order Acidimicrobiales; family CADCTF01; genus DATLED01. Next base: position 1,024 of record JBKJLN010000173.1, on the reverse strand, counting down.
CGCCAAGGACTGGTCGACGTCTACATCCGCCAGCGCATCATGGGCTTCATCGGCCAGCGCACTCGTGCGGCGCTGAAATCCGGCAAGGCACCCGGACCCGAGGGATCGATCGCCAAGCTCGCCGGGGCCTTGTTGGCCCGGCGCGCTTCGGATCTCGGAATCGCCATCGCCGGGCCTAGCGGCCAGGCGTGGATGCCGGACGACCGGAAGGGCGCCCGTTGGGCCCTGAGCGTGTTGTCGGCGCCGGCGTCGCGCATCGCCGGCGGGACGGACGAGGTGCAGCGCAACATCATCGGCGAGCGGGTTCTGGCGCTGCCGAAGGAGCCACAGGTCGATCGCGACCAGCCCTTCCGGGAGTTGAAGGTCGGCACGCAACGCCTCGACTGATGCGCCCGACGCCAGGAGGGTGACTTGGCGTAGCTGCGCACTGTTGTTACGATGTGCTAACTACAGCAAGCAGTCGCGCTCCGCTGGGAATTCTTCCTGGCTCTGAGGGTGCGGCGCCCGCCTCGCTGGGCCGCTCGGCTCCGAGGCTCGATGCTCCCGCTGCGTCCCCCCCTCCAGTGCACTTGGGGCCGCTCCACGCCCGAGCGTCGGTTGAAGGGAGCCCCGCATGCAACATTCCATCCATACCGCCGCGCGAAAACGCAGAAAGCAGTCGATCCGAAAGGTCGGCCGGGCCGGTCGGTGGGCGGCCACCGTCGCCGCCGTCTCCATCGGTGGCCTGACAACCGTGGTCGGTTACCAGGCCGTCGGAGCTGCCGACGTCCGTGGACCCGGCGCCGTGATCGCCACCGGCGATGCCGGATACTTCGGGGCGGCATCAGGCAACGCCGTCACGGGCATGGCCCGCACTCCGAGCGGCGACGGCTACTGGGTCACGAGCAACCGGGGTGCCGTCTTCGCCTTCGGGGATGCAGCGTTCCACGGCTCACTCCCCGCTGGGGCGTCGACCGACATCGTGGACATCGCCTCGACGCCTGACGGGGGCGGGTATTGGGTCGTCGCCGGTGATGGCTCGGTC
>JBKJLN010000080.1:0-4492 GCA_046596935.1 Acidimicrobiales bacterium | reverse complement strand
CGCCGAGCCCGACAAGGGGGTGACCGACAAACGGGAGGCGTTCTGGCCGGTGCCCTACTGGGACATCGACACGGGCATGGCGGCGCTGTTGATGCTGCTCACCACCGTCGATGCCGGCCTCGGCGCCTTGTTCTTCGGCGTCTTCCCCCAACACCTCGACCTGTTCCGGTCGACCTTCGACGTCCCGGCCGAGTACAGCCCAATCGGGGCGATTGCGCTCGGCTACCGGGCGCCCGACGAGCCGTCGCCATCACTCAAGCGGGGCCGGCGTCCGTTGGAAGAGGTCGTCCATCGCGGACGATTTCGGGCAGGACCTCGCTGATCGACCCCCGCAGCACGATGTCGGCCGAGGCGTCGAAAGGCGTCGGATCGGCGTTGACGATGACCAACGATGCGCCGTTGTGGAGTGCCACCGGTACCAGTCCGGCCGCCGGGTACACCGCGAGGGTGGAGCCGATGGCCAGCACCAGGTCGGCCCGTCGTGCCGAGGCCTCGGCCCGAACGAGGTCGGCCGCCACCAACGACTGACCGAAACTGATGGTCGTCGACTTGAGGATGCCGCCGCAGGTGCGACACGGCGGATCGTCCTCGCCGGCGCGCACCCGCTCGAGCACGATCGGCATAGGCGCCGTCTCTCCGCACGACCAGCACACCGCGCCGTGGGCCGTGCCGTGGATCTCGATGACGCGTTCGGGGTCACTGCCGGCCCGCTGGTGGAGACCGTCGACATTCTGGGTGACGAGGGTGTCGAGCCTTCCCTGGTCTTCGAGGGCGACCAGGGCGAGGTGGCCGGCGTTGGGCTCGGCGTCCCAGAGAGGGCTGGTCAACCGGGTCTGCCATGCCGCCTTCCGCAGCTCCGGATCACCGAGATAGGACTGGAGATTGCTCATCCGTTCGGCCCGGGGATTCTTCGTCCAGATGCCGTTCGGGCCCCGGTAGTCGGCAATGCCCGAGTCGGTGGAGATTCCAGCGCCGGTCAGCACGAGGATGCGCTCGGCCTGTTGGATCAGGGTGCGAGCGGCCTCCACCGGCGCGGGGTCGGCGACATCCATGGCCGGAGTTTCGCGTACGCGCGGGCCTACGGAACCGGCGTCGCCAGTCGGGCGGGAGCGGCGCGACTGCCGGCGATGGTGGCCACCACGGCGGCGCCGATGCCGGCAAAGAGCACCACGCGAGCGCTCGATGAACCAACCACGCCGGTGGCACTGATGACGATGCTGCCGACGATGCTGCCGACGTACCGGCTGGCGGAGAACAGGCCGGAGGCCGAGCCGGCCACCCCCTGCGGAACGGCCTCGAGGGCCGCAGCCTGCAGGCTGGCGCCGGAGAGGCCGAGACCGACCCCCATGACCAACGGTCCGACGACCAACGCCGCCGGGGTGCCCACACCGAAGGCGAGCAGGGTGCACCCGGCGACGACGATCCCGAGACCGACCACGATGGGCACGGTCCGCCCGCGGCGGTCGCCCCATGGCCCACCGATCGGGCCGAGGACGAGCAGCCCAACCGTGAGTCCGGCCGTCGTCAGGCCGACGGTGATGCCCGTCCAACCGCGCTCGGCCAGCAACAACGGGAGCACCAGCAGCACCGTGTAGAGGGCGAAGTTGCTCGTGGCCTGGCTGAGGCACGCGGCCCGGAACCGACCAGATCCGAGCAGCCCGTAGGCCAACCCCTGCGCGGCCTGTTCGTTCGGTTCGACCGCCCCTGATTGCGTCCGGGCGAGCAGGAACAGCGCCAGGATTCCCAAGGGAATATTGACTTCGAAGATCCCCCGCCAGCCGGCGCCGTCGGCCAAGAAGCCGCCGAGGACCGGACCCGCAGCGGCTCCGGCGCCAATGCCGGTGCCCACGTAGCCGAAGACCCTCCCACGGCGCTCGGCCGCCGCGGTTGCCCGAAGCAGGGCCTGGGCATTGGGGATCAGCGCCGCCGCAAAGACCGCCTGCACACAGCGGCCGACGAGCAGGGCGGCGAACGTGGGGGCCGCACCGGCGGCCGCCGAGGCCAAGGTGAACCCGACCAGCGCGACGCGCAACACGCGACGGTTGCCGTACCGGTCTCCCAGTCGGCCGCCGAGGGGCTGACACACGAGCATCGCCACCAGGTAGGCCGTCACCAGCACAGCGGCCGCCCCCCGCTTCACACCGAGATCGTCGGCCAGCCGCGGAAGGCCGACGGCGATCATCGTCGAGTTCAGCGGCACGAGGGCGCCGGTGGCGATGGCGAGCCGCAGTGCCCGCCGCTCGCCCAAGGGAAGCCGCGGCCGGCGAGGGGACTCTTCGGCTGGCGTTACCAGGTGACGGTTCCGGCCGTGCCGTCGACCCGCAACCAGTCGCCGTTGCTGATCGAAGTGGTGGCGCCCCCGGTCCCGACCACCGCGGGGATGCCGTACTCCCGGGCCAGGATGGCGGCGTGGGACAGCAGCCCACCCTGATCGGTCACCACCGCGGACGCCAGCGACAGCGCGAGGTTGAACGACTCGGCGGTGGTGATGGCCACGAGAACGTCCCCCTCCTCGAAGTCTGCGAGATCGTCGATGTCGTGGACCACGCGGGCGCGACCCTCGTGCACGCCGGGGTTGGCCGGAACCCCCTCCAGCCGTCCCTCGTGCGACACGGTCGAGGCCGGCGGGCTCATGTTCTCCATGTAGGTGAACATGGCGCGAGCGATCCGGCCCATCGCCGGTGGCAGCATTTCCAGCGGAGGAGGCGGCGAAGGGGGGTCACCGAGTAGCGGTGGCGCGTCGGCGATCGTGCGGGACGTCCGATACTGGCGTCGTCGTGCGAGTTCGTCGGAGGAAGGGCCTGGTTGCTCGGTGAGTAACGCCGCCAACTCGTCACATGTCGCATCGACGGCGAGTTCAACGTCTTCGATCGCGCCCATCTCGACCAATCGCCGGCCGCCCGCCAGCATCGCGAGGCGCATCAAGCCGATGGCGCCGACCTCGCTGTAGACGCCGCGCTCGTCCCGCAGCCGGTACAACGCCAGTGCGTCGGCGTATCGCGCATCGAACTCATCGACGGCGGCCGCCGGTACCTGCGCCCTGACCTCGGCCAGGCGCGCGCTCACATCCACCGTCGCCGGCTGGACTCGGGAGGAACGGAGAGCGGAGATGAGGACGGCCGGGCGCTCGATGGCACAGGGGTACTGGACGTCGAAGCCGTCGAGCAGCCGATGGCCGACGAGGGCGAGCCACGAGCGCACCGCTTCCGCCGAGGCCGTCGCGACGGAGTTCCCCTGCAGCTGCTCGAGGATCTCTGCGGGCGAGGCCGACGAAGCGAGGATCCGTTCGGCCACGGCGTCGCCGCCAAGAGCGGCGACGACGGCCTGCATCTCGGGACAATCGCCCCTCGAGACCGGAGAAGCGCCGGCGAAGAGCTCGAGCAGGGTGCTTGCCGGCAATCCAGTGACCTCGCCGGTGAACGCCAGGAAGTCTCCGAGAGGAACGATGGCGGCGCCGTTGAAGAAGTGGTGTTGCGTCAGCATGACAGACCAGTGGCGGCGGCAGGCTTGGAGGTGACCGACGAGCTCGGTCACGTCGAGGTCGTCGAGGTCGACCCCGGCAAGTTCGGCATGAAGACGTATGGCTTCGGGCTTGACCTCGTCGTCCCAGCGCTCGAGGTCACCTCGCCAACGCTTTGTCGACAACGCCTCGTCCGCCGACTTCGCTCGGACCTCGAACTCGGACGGGTCGATCGGCACCATCTGGCCATACGAGAAGCCGTTCACCGTCGCCCCCAGGAACTTCTTCAAGGGCAGGCCGTACCGCTCGAGCGTCTGGGCGAACCCAGCACCGATCGCCGGCGGCACCACCTCTTGGGCGCATCGAGTCACGGGCACCGGCGTATGGATGGTGTCCAATCGCCACGATCGCGGCCCTGGCGGAACGAACTCCAACTGCCCGGTGTCCGGCTCGTCCAAGGTGGTCATGCCCGCTCCCCGGCATGCCGGCGCCCGCCGTTCACCTGCCGTTCACCCAGTATGCATCTCGGCCGGGAACGTCGCCGGGCCGGTCATGACACCCGCAGCACCTCTGCCAGGGCTACCTCGTGGCGCTCCAGAGCCCACCGGGTCGACTCGTGGGCGATCGACGGGTGGTAGTTGCAGCGCAGGAGTTGCCGCTCGGTCTCGTCGGCGTCGAGGCCCGTCTCGAGGTAGGTGAGGGCCAGCTGGCGGGAACGGCGACGCATCGATTCAAGGGGCGGGGTCCGCAGCTGGTGCTCCTGCCACTGGAGATGGGAGGTCTGGAGCAATTCGGGGAGGCGGAGCACCTGTCGGCGGTTCAGCGGCGGAACCCGCCGGCGCACGGCGAGCGTCCGCTCGTCCTCGAGCTGGGCCAACTCGAATTGCACCAGCCGGGCGAGCGATCGCATGAAGGGCGAGTGCCGCCCACCCTTGTCGCCCAGTCCGAGGCGTCGGGCCGTGATCGCCAGCGGAAGGTCGAATCCGTCGGCCGACGCCTCCAACGAGGTCACGAGGTGCCGCAACAAGAACG
>JBKJLN010000070.1:0-6327 GCA_046596935.1 Acidimicrobiales bacterium | reverse complement strand
CGGGCGTGGTCGGGCGACGTGCCCGCCGACGACTGCGTGCGCATCGGCACCCTGCACTTCGTCGTGCCCGAGGCCCCTGGACCGCTGACCATCGACCTGACCCTGGACGGCGGCGGTGTCAAGGCCGTCAACCACTACGAGTCGGTCATCCTCCGTCGCTGACGGGATTGCACAAGCTCCAAGCGTGGGTGACAGGATTCCTGACCGTGAGCGAGCTCGCCACGGAGGAGGCCCAGTGAACGTCCACCACCACAGCTACGACGCCGTGATCGTCGGTGCCGGTGGAGCCGGCCTCCGGGCAGCCATCGAGACTGCGGGCAAGTGCCGCACCGCCGTGATCACCAAGCTCTACCCGACCCGATCCCACACCGGCGCCGCCCAAGGTGGCATGTGCGCAGCGTTGGCGAACGTGGAGGAGGACAGCTGGGAGTGGCACCTCTTCGACACCGTCAAGGGCGGCGACTACCTCGTCGATCAGCCGGCGGCAGAGATCATGTGCCGCGAAGCCATCGACGCCGTCATCGAGCTCGAGCACTTCGGCCTCCCGTTCAACCGCACGCCTGAGGGCAAGATCGATCAGCGTCGCTTCGGTGGCCACACCCGTAACCACGGCGAGGCCCCCGTCCAGCGGGCCTGCTACTCGGCCGACCGCACCGGCCACATGATTCTCCAGACGCTCTTCCAGCAGTGCGTGGCGCGCGACGTCAACTTCTTCAACGAGTACCAGGTGCTCGACATCCACTTCGTCGACGACGGAGACGGCGAGCGTCGCGTCGGCGCCGTCATCGCCTACGAGCAGGCGACCGGCGACCTCCACGTCTTCAACACGAAGGCGTGCCTCTTCGCCAGCGGTGGCTTCGGGAAGATGTTCAAGGTCTCGTCGAACGCCCACACCCTCACCGGTGACGGGCCCGGTCTGCTCTACCGCCGCGGCATTCCGTTGCAGGACATGGAGTTCTTCCAGTTCCATCCGACGGGCATCTACAAGCTGGGCATCCTGTTGTCGGAGGCGGCACGCGGCGAGGGCGGCATCCTCCGCAACGACAGCAACGAGCGCTTCATGGAGCGCTACGCCCCGACGGTCAAGGACCTGGCCCCGCGCGACATGGTCGCTCGAGCGATTCAGACCGAGATCCTCGAGGGCCGAGGCGTCGGCCCCGACAAGGACGCGGTCTACCTCGACCTCACCCACCTGCCGCCCGAGTTCATCGACGCCAAACTGCCGGACATCACGGATTTCGTCCGCACCTACCTCGGACTCGAACCCAAGACCGACAAGATCCCGATCCAGCCCACGGCCCACTACGCCATGGGCGGCATCCCCACCAACGTCGACGGCGAGGTCGTCGTCGGGCCCGAGCAGAAGGTAGTCCGAGGTCTCTACGCCGCCGGCGAGTGCGCGTGTGTCTCGGTGCACGGATCGAACCGACTCGGAACCAACTCCCTCCTCGACATCGTCGTGTTCGGCAAGCGGGGCGGACGGGCGATGGCCGAGTTCGTCAACCGACCCGACGTCGACCTGCCCGAGATTCCCAAAGGCATCGAGGACGATGTCCGCAGCCGCATCGAGAAGATGAAGGCTGGAAGCGGCGGCGAGAAGGTCGTCGACATCCGCACCGTCCTGCAGAACGAGATGATGGACAAGGCATCGGTGTTCCGCAGCCAGGAGAGCTTGGACTCCGTTCTCAAGACCGTGCACGAGCTGCGTGAACGCTGGGACCGGGTCTCGATCGACGACAAGGGCGAAGTCTTCAACTACGACCTCGTCGAGGCGCTCGAGCTCGGGTACCTCATCGACCTGGCCGAGGCGCTGGTCGTCAGCGCGGCCGCCCGACCCGAGAGTCGCGGCGCCCACATGCGGATCGACCACGAGAACCGCGACGACGCCAACTGGATGAAGCACACCCTCATCACCCGCAACGGCGACGGCTCGGTGTCCCTCGACTACAAGCCCGTCATCGGCGGCGCTTACGAACCCATGGAACGGAAATACTGATGGAGAAGGAAGCAGCTGCTCCGGTATCCGACATGATCGATGTCGAACTGCGGGTCAAGCGGTACGACCCCGAGCGCGACAAGAAGCCCCATTGGCAGACCTTCAATGTCCAAGTGAAGGCCTTCCGGTCGGTCGTGCTCGACGTGCTCCACGCCGCGAAATGGCATTTCGACGGCACCTTGACGTTCCGCCGTTCGTGCGCCCATGGAGTGTGCGGATCCGATGCCATGGTGATCAACGGAGCCAATGCTCTGGCGTGCCAGGCCCTCGTCGAGGACTACGGCAGCGTCATCACCGTCGAAGCCATCCGCGGGCTTCCGGTGATCAAGGACCTCGTCGTCGACATGGAGCCCTTCTTCGCGCAATACCGCTCGGTGCTTCCCTTCCTCATCAACAGCGGGGACCCTGGCTACAAGGAGCGCCCCCAGTCGGCCGAGCAGCGCGAGCGTTTCGACGACACCACGAAATGCATTCTCTGCGCCGCCTGCACCACGTCGTGTCCGGTCTATTGGGGCAACAGCCAGTACGTCGGCCCGGCAGCGATCGTCAACGCCCACCGGTTCGTGTTCGACAGCCGAGACGAAGCGGCCGAGCAGCGACTCGACATCCTCAACCAGCGCTCCGGCGTCTGGAAGTGCCGCACCGCCATCAACTGCTCGGAAGCCTGCCCCCGTGGCATCAAGGTCACCCAGGCCATCGAAGAGGTCAAGCGGGCGATTCTGTTCGACCGGGTCTGACCCGACCGCTTCCCATCGCCGTCAGAAGCTGGCGCTGACTTCGCGCTCCGCGGTGACGGTGATCTGGGCCAGACCGTCCTCGTTTCCGCCGCCGGCCCCACCCTTCACGCAGTAGAGGTCGCCGAGGCCCGAGCGGTTGCTACGGAACACCACCCAGTCCCCGTCGCCCGTCCACGTGGCCTCGCCGTTGACGGTGGTCGGCGCCGTGAGTTGGCGGATGGCTCCGCCGGCGATAGGAGCGCTGTAGATCTGGAAGCCCGCGGTGAACACGACGCGCGTCCCGTCCGGCGAGAACGACGGATCGTCGGCGGGTGAGGGCACGTCGACCGTGACCGACGAACCGCCCTCGATCGAGCGGATCACCAGCCGCCGGCCTTCGGCAACGACCACGCGGGCGCCATCGGGCGACAGGCCGAACTGGCCGCCCGACACGGCCACGCCGAGGTCGGTCTCGGCGCCGGCGGTCTGCGTGGCGACGTCGTAGGGCACGGAGATCAAGACCCCACCCCGGCTGAAGATCAGGCGGTTCCCGTCGCTCGACCAGTCGACGGACGCATCGGCGCCGACGTCAGCGACACAGACGGCGTCGCCGCCGAGCGATGGGACGACGCAGACCCGCCACGACGCGTCACGCTCTCGGATGAAGGCGATGTATTCGCCGTCGGGCGAGAGACGCGGACGGCGTTCGAGCGCCCCGTCGGTGCGCAGGCGCAGCTCGGTCCCTCGCACGCCTGCTTCCCGCACCACGAGATCGCGCGAGTCGGTTCCGAAGAGACGCACGAAGACGAGGCGCGGGAGCGAAGGAGGAGGCGCCGGACGCTTTGCCGGCGAGGCCGGGTTCGCCTCCGGCGGGGGCTCCTCGGTTGAGGTCGCCCCTTCCTCGGCTGGCGCGAGCGGCTCGGGGGGTTCGGTGATCTTCGTGGACGGGGGCGCCGACGGCAGGTCGGCGTTGGGGCCGGCGTCGAGGGAAGCCGAGCCATCGGTCGAGCCGGACCGCAACAAGGCCACCCCGCCCGCGAACAGCAACACGAGAAGGACGAGGAGCAGCCGAGCCGACCGGAACAACTCGTCGACGAGCGACGGGTCGGCGGGATACTCCGTCCGGAGCGTCGCCAACGCGCCGCCATCGGAAACGACCGACACAGCCATCCGTCGATCGGTCTTCCGAGGGAACAGGCGTCGAGGCGGGCGGATCCTCACCACGACCTGCGCGGCCTGGCCCGCACTGAGCTCAGCCTGTGATGGCATGATCTCGAACTCGGTCCCGGCGGCCTCGGCCTCGGCGTCGACAGAAACGGTCACCCGGCGGTTGCCGGTGTTGCGCACGGTCACGTTGAGCTCGACCCACCGCGAACCGGTGGTCATCTCCCGGTCGAAACTGGCGGCGACCGACGCGTAGGTGCCGACCTCGATCGTTCCCTGCTGAACCGCCAAGAAGTCAGGGTCGCCGAGGGCGGCAACGGCGACCGCAAACGTCATCGTGCCCGGTCGGGTCTCCGGAGAACGAGGGGGACGAAAGTGCACCCAAACCGGAGCCTCCGCCCCCGGCTCGAGGGTCAACGACTTCGGATCGACGACCGCCCATGCCGATGCCTCGCCCTGCACCACGACGTGGAACGTGTCGGGAAACTCGCCGGTGTTGCGCACGAGCACGACGGTTTCCGCCTCGGCCCCCGGCTCTATCGATCCCGCCTGTGCGGCGAGCACCACGAGCGCCCCCACCGAGGCTGACGCTACACGCAGTCCATAGGCCACGAGAGGCTGCTACAACCTGGGGGTGGCCCGTTCGTCGCATCCTCCTGCCTGGTATCCAGACCCGCAGGATCCGGCGCGAATCCGGCGGTGGAACGGTCGCTCCTGGACCGAGGACGTACGGCCCCTCCCCGACTGGCTCCGCACGCTGCGCCTCTCTCCCGGTCCGCCTGCAAAGGTGCCTCGAACGAGCCAGCGTCTCTGGATCGTGAGTGCCGGGCTCCTGTGTGTCGGGGCGGCGCTGATGCTCGTGTTGGGCTCGGCCGACGATGGCGCCGACCGCATCGACGACCGCGCCTTCTTGGCGTCGGCCAATGCCCGCTGTGTCCGAACCGAGCAGGCCGTCGTCAACCCCAATCGCCGCCCCCTCACCGGTGATGCCGAGGCTCGCCGCATCGACGCATTGGCAACGGGATGGGAGGCGATGGTCGTCGATCTGCGCGCCCTGCCATTGGCCGCCGAAGACGCTCCCAAGGTCGACCGCTGGCTGCGAGCGTGGAACGAATGGACGACCCACGGCCGCCAGTACGCCGACGCCCTCCGAGCTGGCGACAAGAGCACAGCCTCCGAGATCCTTCGCCAGAGTCAGACCGAGAATGCGACCATGAGCCGTTTCGCCGTGGTCAACGGGGTCAACGACTGTCTCTTCGCCACCGGCTGACTGGCGGTGGCGAAGCGGGGCAGAGGTCAGTCGACCTCGAACGTCCCGCCGGTGCGCCAGTAGAAGCCGTCGCGTCGCTCGAGGAGTTGCTCGTCGACGAGGTAGCGGCGAAGAGCAGCCACGTCAGGGTGCACCAGTGCGACCATCTGGTTGACGTCGCGCTCGGGATAGATCTTCCCGGGCTCGAACCTCGTGACCAGCCAGTCGAGCACGATCAATCGCTTCGAGCGGCTCGCAGGGATCTGCCGGAGGCGGCCATCGCTGACGAAGTTCCGCAAGACCGCCGCGGATTCCGTGGCCACGCCTCCGAACTCCTCCAGAGGAACAGCCGCGGCCCGGAGCGCGGCTTCACTCCTCGCGGCCGCCTTGAATCGCTCGGATGCCAACCGCAGTCCGCCGCCCTGGGGATCAGCCACGACGAGACCAGCCGAACCCAGGCGCTCGAGGGCGGCGGCGGCCTTCCGCAGGTCGAGACCCGCTCGCGCCGCGACGCCGTCGAGCGTCGTCTCGCCGAGTACCAATGCAGCGACGGCTTTCAGCCGGTCATCTTCGGCCAGTAGCCCGATCATCGTGGCCGCCGAGAGCTCGGGTGACGATTCGTTCATCCCGGATCGACGCCGATCTCCCGCAGCGCCGTCGCCAAGGCCCGCCGCAATCGAAGAGCACCGTCCGCCGACAGATGGGCGACGACCCCGCGACCGTGCTCGCCCGCCGGTTCGACCGTCAGCATCACTCGAAGGTCGTCGCAGCCATCGCAGTCGTCGAGCAGACCGACTGACCACACCGCCGGCGCCTTCTCCTCGTCCTCCGCCGGATGGTCATCGGCGGCGTCATCAACGAACCGCCGCACGATCAGCCCAGCAAGGCTTTGACGTCTTCGCGCTCGGAGACGAGCTCCTCGGTGGTGATCCGGATCTTGTCCTTGGCGAAGTCGTCGAGTTCGAAGTCCTCAGCCACCGTCCACGAGTCTCCGGACGACCGGACGGGGTAGCCGAACACCAGTCCTTCCGGAACGCCGTACTCGCCGTGGCTCACCACCGCCAGCGAAGCGCAGTCGCCGGCCTCCGTGGGCTGCCAAACGGAGACGACGGAGTCAATGGCGGCGTTAGCGGCGCTGGCCGCCGACGACAAGCCGCGCGCTTCGATAATCGCCGCCCCTCGCTTCTGAACCGTGGAGATGA
>JBKJLN010000492.1:0-3966 GCA_046596935.1 Acidimicrobiales bacterium | reverse complement strand
TGGGCGAGAAGGGGAGCGATACCCATGGGTGTTCAGAGCCTCCTAGTGCTCGGGATGCATAGCGCCACCGATGTACACGGCGGCGAGGATGGTGAAGATGTAGGCCTGCAGGAAGACCACGAGGATCTCGAAGACGGTCAATCCGATGAGGACGACGAACGGCAGCGGGGTGATGGCGATCAATGGACCACCCGCACCGGCCAGTGCCGACGTCAGGACAGCGAACGTCACCAGCAGGATGTGGCCGGCGAGCAGGTTGGCGAACAAACGAACGGCCAGTGAGAAGGGCCGCACGAGGAAGTTCGACACGAACTCGATCGGCGTGACGAGGATGTACAGCGCCTTCGGTACGCCAGGCGGGAAGAGGCTGCTCTTGAGGTAGCCCCCCAGTCCCTGGTTGGCCACACCGACGACGTTGTACGTCACCCAGACGATGAGGGCCAGCAACGCCGGCATCGCCATCCGGGCGTTCACCGGCATCTGGGCGACGGGGATGATCCCCCACACGTTGTTGAGCAGGATGAACCAGAACAGGGTCAACAGGAACGGCATGACCCACTTCTTGTGCAGCGCTTCCTCGCCCATGGTCTGCAGGACGATCTGGTCCTGCACGAAGTCGACGCTGGCCTCGGCCAGGTTCTGCACCCCCGTCGGGACGAGGGCGCCGCGACTCCCGGCGAGGAAGAAGATGGCCATGGTGATGAGCACGCTGAAAATCGTCAGCAGGCCCACCTTGTTCAGGGCGAAGGGTCCGGTGGCGTCACCGAAGGCCGGCCACTCCACCAGGTGGCTGATGGGCGGGAAGTCGAGTGCGATCAGGAAGTTCACCGGAGGCCGGTCTCCTTTGGCTTCAGGCCAGGAAAGGCAAGTGAGGCGGACACGAACTTGGTCTCCCAGAGCAGGAGTCCGAGGTGGGTGACGATGAGCGTGAGGCCGAGGGGCCAGAGCTCCACCCACGACTGATCCTTGACCAGCAGGACAGAGCCGGTGATGAGGATCAGCCGGAGAAGGTACCCGCCCAGGGCGGCACCCATCATCAAGGCGAGGGAAATGCGTGCCGTCCAGGCGAGCAACGCCGCCGACAGGGCGAAGTTGACCAGCACGAGGCCGATGGCGAAGAGGGCCGACAGCGCGCCGTCGATGCCCCAGACCGCAGCTGCCAGACCGATGAGCACCGGAGCGACGGGGAGCGCCCGCTTGATCATGTCGGTGGCGATGGCCTGCTCGACGGCCGGACCATCGAGGCGCGTGATCATCGGCGCGGTCATCGGCGGGCCCACGCGGCGTTGGCCTCTTGGGCCTTCATCTTCTCCTCGTACCGAGCCCAGAGACTGATGAACAGCCCGATCATCGACAGGGTGAAGAAGGCGATGGTGAACAGCGGGGTCTTGTCGAGCTTGGCGTCGAGAAGGAAGCCGAGCCCGCCGAAGATGGCCGGCGTGAGGGCGATCTGGAACGCCAAGGCCATGCCGTCGCCGAATCCGTTGTAGAGATCGCGCTTCTCGGCCTGCTGGTCCACCCACTGCCCCTTTGCAGTTCAGGTCTTTCGCTGTCCACCGACTTTGTGAACGCGCTCACAATCTACCGAGCGCCTCCCGGCCCCCGCAAATCCCGACGGACCTTAGGTGCTGGGGTCGCCGGGCGTCGAAAGCACGTCGCTGACCACGGCATCGTTTCCATTGCCCCGCACGCCAGGGTGGAAGAACGTGTACAGCAGCACGCCGAGACCGGCCACCGCGAACGGGATGACGGCGTTGCCCTTGTCGGTGTAGGTGGGGAAGAGCACGAGCCCCGACAGGAGGGCCGTCCAGGCCCACAGGATCCCGACGGCGCGCCGCTGGCCGTGGCCCAGGAACATGAGGCGATGGTGGAGGTGCCCCTTGTCGGCCACGGAGAACTTCCCGGAGCGGCGGATGATGGCGAACGCGGTGTCGAAGATGGGCACGCCGAGGATGAAGAACGGAATGAAGATGGGGGCGTAGAAGAAGTAGGTCTGGCCGGAGAAGGGTTGGTCGGTGCGCCCGCCGACGACGAGGGTGGCCGCCGCCATCAACAGCCCCAGGAAGAGGGCGCCGGCGTCTCCCATCTGGATACGGGCGGGATGGAAGTTGTGGGGCAGGAAGCCCACGCAGATGCCGCAGGCGATGACGGCGATGAGTGGTCCGACACTCGTCTCGCTGAGCAGGCCGGCGTTGTCCGGTCCGATCTGGAGCGTGTAGAGGAAGAAGGCGCCGGCGGCGATGGCGACGATGCCGGCGGCCAGCCCATCGAGGCCGTCGATGAAGTTGACGGCGTTGGCCATTCCTGCGACCCACAGGACGGTGACGAGCGGCGCCAAGTCGGGCGAGATGCCCACCAGGTCGAAGAACGGGATGCGGAGAAAGATCATCACTACGCCCAGCAGCGAGAGCACGCTGCCGGAGAAGACGATGCCGGCCATCTTCGCCGGAGGCGATACCTCGAGCAGATCGTCGAGCATCCCAACGGCGAACATGACCGACCCCGCGAGCACGACCGCAAGGGGCTCGGACGATCCCTCGAACACGGCGCGGAAGGGCCCGATCCTGCTGGCCACGGCCATGGCCGCCAGGAACCCGAGGAACAAGCTGGCCCCGCTCGTCGGCAGGGGCCGCGTGTGCACTCGTCGCGAGTTGTCCGGGTCGGGCATCACGACGGCGCCGAAGCGGATTGCCAGCCGCCTCGTCGCAAACGTCAGCGCGAACGTCACGGCCGCCGCCACCGCGAACACCGAGATGTAAGCCGAAAGCGTCGGCGTCACCCGATCACACCGGGTAGGGCGTGAACTTCGAGCAGAGGGCGTTGACCTCGTCGAGGACGGCGCGTTCGACCTCCGCGTTTCCGATGTCGGCCAGCACGCGATGGATGAGCTCGGCGATGGTGGCCATCTCCGGCTCGGTCATGCCCGCCGTCGTCACCGAGGGCGTGCCGATGCGCAGGCCGCTGGTGATGTAGGGCGGACGGGGGTCGTCGGGCACGGTGTTCTCGTTCAACGTGATGCCGGCGCGGTCGAGGGCGAGCCGCGCCTTCTTGCCGCTGAGTTCGGCGTTGAACGTGCGCAGGTCGACGAGCATGAGGTGGTTGTCGGTGCCGCCCGACACGAGGCGGAACCCCTGCCCGGCAAGGGCTTCGGCCAGGGCTCTCGCGTTGCGAACGATCTGGGCGGCGTACTCCCGGAACGCTGGCTGGGCGGCCTCGTGGAAGGCGACCGCCTTGGCCGCGATGACGTGCTCGAGCGGGCCCCCCTGGAAGCCGGGGAAGACCGACTTGTCGATGGCCTCGGCGTGTTCGGACCGGCTGAGGATGCACCCGCCGCGCGGGCCCCGAAGCGTCTTGTGGGTGGTGAAGGTGACGACGTCGGCGTGGGGCACGGGGCTCGGATGTTGGCCACCGGCGATGAGCCCGGCGATGTGGGCGGCGTCGAACAGGAAGAGAGCCCCGACCTCTTGGGCGATCTTGGCGATCGGCTCGGGATCGATGATGCGGGGATAGGCGGTGGCGCCGGCCACGATCATCTTCGGCCGCTCGGCCCGCGCCAGATCGGCCAGCGCCTCGTAGTCGATGCGCTCGTCGCTCGGGGTGACGCCGTAGGAAACGAAGTGATACAGCTTCCCCGAGGCGTTCACCGGCGATCCGTGCGTCAGGTGGCCGCCTTGGTCGAGACGCATCCCGAGGATGGTGTCGCCCGGCTGCAGCAGGCCGAGGTACACGGCCATGTTGGCGCTGGCGCCCGAGTGCGGCTGCACGTTGGCGTGCTCGGCTCCGAACAGCGCCTTCACCCGGTCGATGGCCAGCGTCTCGACGTCGTCGATCACGTGATTCCCGCCGTAATAGCGCTTGCCCGGATAGCCCTCGGAGTACTTGTTGGTCAGGACAGAACCGGTGGCTTCCATCACCTGGGGCGACGTGAAGTTCTCGGAGGCGATCAGTTGCAGCGTGGTGTTCTGC
>JBKJLN010000484.1:0-4219 GCA_046596935.1 Acidimicrobiales bacterium | reverse complement strand
CACCCGCCTGCGCCTCAGCGGCAACGCCCACTTGATCATGCCGTACCACGAGGAGATCGACGCCCTGACCGAGCGGCGGCTCGGCAAGAACAAGCTGGGCACCACGAAGTCGGGTATCGGGCCGACGTACGCCGACAAGGCCAACCGCATCGGCCTGCGAGTGCAGGACCTTCTCGATCCGAAGATCTTCCGCGAGAAGCTCGACGTCGTGTTGAAAGAGAAGAACAACACGCTGGCCAAGATCTTCAACCGCTTGCCCAAGCAGGCCGACGAAATCGCCGATCTCTACCTCGACGAGTACCTGCCTCGCATCCGTCCGCTCATCACCGACACGGTCAACCTGGTGCACGACGCGCTGGAGATGGGCCAGAACGTGCTCTTCGAAGGTGCCCAGGCAACGTTCCTCGACCTCGACCACGGCACCTATCCCTTCGTCACGTCGTCGAATCCGGTGGCCGGCGGGGCGTGCGTGGGAGCTGGCATCGGTCCGCTCCACATCTCCCGCGTCATCGGCATCGCCAAGGGCTATGTCACCCGGGTCGGCAGCGGTCCCTTTCCGACCGAGCTGCTCGGCGACGAGGCCGACCAACTCATTGAGTGGGCCGAGGAGTTCGGCAGCGTCACCGGTCGCCGGCGGCGCGTTGGCTGGTTCGACACGGTGATGATGCGCCACGCCGTGCGGCTCAACTCGTTGTCGGAACTCATGGTCGGCAAGATCGACAAACTCGACCAGTTCGACGTGCTCAAGGTCTGCGTGGCCTACGAGATCGACGGCCGCGTCGTGCGTGATCTTCCCTATCACCAGAGCGAACTCCACCGAGCCAAGCCGATCTACGAAGAGTTGCCCGGATGGAAGAGCGACCTCTCGGGCGCCTTCGAACCGCACCACCTCCCGAAGGAAGCCCACGACTTCCTCAACCTGTTGAAGCGTGAGTGCGGCGTGCCCATCAACATGGTCGCCGTCGGTCGCGCACGCGATCAGTTCGTCCACCTGGGCTCGTGAAGGTCGCAGTCGTCGGCGGAGGGGCTCGCGAGCACGCGCTCCGGTATGTGTTGTCGCGCACCTCCGTGGTCGTCGACGAGATCGACCCGGCCGACCTCGTCATCATCGGCCCCGAGGCGCCGCTGTCAGCGGGACTCGCCGACGAGTTGCGCTCGCGGGGCAAGGTCGTGTTCGGCCCCGGTGTCGACGGTGCCCGACTGGAAACGTCGAAGGCGTGGATGAAGGAGGTTCTCACTGACGCCGGAATCCCGACCGCCCGGCACAAGTCGTTCGCGCCGTTGCAGGTCGATCAGGCCGTCGGCTTTCTCGAGTCGTTACCGGGCCTGTACGTGATCAAGACCGACTACCTGATGGAGGGCAAGGGCGTCCTCGTCACGTCGTCGCTCGATGAGGCGATCGCCGATGTCCGGGAGAAGTTGGAGCACGGCTCGATCGTGATCGAAGAGGGCATGACGGGCCCGGAGCTGTCCCTGTTGTGCGTGTGTGACGGCAAGCGCGTCGTGGCCTTGGCTCCGTCCCGCGATCACAAGCGGATCGGCACTGGCGACGTCGGTCCGATGACCGGCGGCATGGGCGCATACTCGCCGGTCTCGGGTGTCGACGGAGAAGCCATCGCCAAGTCGATCGTGCAGCCGACGCTGGATGCCCTCCGGGAGCGCGGTGTCGACTACCGCGGCTGTCTCTACGCCGGTCTGATGCTCACACCCGATGGACCGAAGGTCATCGAGTACAACGTCCGATTCGGCGACCCCGAAGCCCAGGTCGTGCTCCCGCGAATGTCGAGCGATCTGGCGCAGTTGTTGTTCGAGGCGGCTAACGGCGAGCTGGTGAGTGAGCCTGCGTTCGTCGACGACGCGGCCGTGACCGTGGTGCTCGCGACCGGCGGCTACCCGGTGAAGCCCTACGACACCGGCCACCTGATCAAGGGTCTGGCGGAAGCCGAGGCCATGGACGGCGTCGAGGTCTTTCGCTACGCCGTCGACGCCGAGGGCTGCGCGCAGGGCGGACGGGTTCTGTCCGTCACCGGCTTCGGTCCGACCGTGGCCGCCGCCCGTTCGAAGGCCTATGACGCGGCGGCGAAGATCTCGTGGTCCGGCATGCAGTTCCGCACCGACATCGCATCCGACGAAGGAGTGTCATGACCAAGAAAGTCGCTGTTCTGATGGGGTCGGCCAACGATGCCGACAAGCTGCAGCCCGCCCGGGACCTGCTCGAGAAGCTCGGCATCGACCACGAGGTGTGGGCCATGAGCGCGCACCGCAATGCCGAAGCCGTGCGGGAGTTCGTGGGTGGTGCCCGCGAGAACGGGTTCGGCGTGATCATCGCCGCCGCCGGCATGGCGGCCCACCTGGCCGGCGCCTGCGCCGCCAACACGACCCTTCCGGTGATCGGCGTTCCCGTGAGCAGCGGTGCCCTCGACGGTGTCGACGCGCTCTACTCCACGGTGCAGATGCCTCCGGGCATGCCGGTGGCCACGGTCGCCATCAACGGAGCCGGCAACGCCGCCCTCCTCGCCGCCCAGATCCTGGCCGTCACCGACGAGGCCCTCGCCCTGAAGCTGGCCGACCTCCGCAGCGAGTGGAAGCCCAAGCGACTGTGATCCATCCGATCTGTGTGCGCTTCGGGGGCCTCACGGCCCCGAAACGCACACAGAACGGGAAGGGCTCGGCGTGAAGCCGGCCATTTCGAACGTCCTCGCCGCTCGGTACGCCAGCGAGGAGATGGTCGAGCTGTGGTCGGCCGAGCACAAGATTGTGCTCGAACGCCGGCTGTGGATCGCGGTACTGCGGGCGCAGAAGGATCTCGGCGTCGACGTGCCCGATGGCGTGATCGAGGCCTACGAGGACGTCGTCGACAAGGTCGACCTCGCCAGCATCGACGCACGCGAGCGGATCACTCGCCACGACGTGAAGGCCCGCATCGAGGAGTTCTCCGACCTCGCCGGCCACGAGCACATCCACAAGGGGATGACCTCGCGCGACCTGACCGAGAACGTGGAGCAGTTGCAGATCCGTGACGCCCTCGTCATCATCCGCGGCCGCGTCGTGGCCGCCCTGTTGCGGCTGGCGGCGAGAGCGGCCGAGCACGACAGCCTCGTGATCACCGGTCGCAGCCACAACGTGCCCGCCCAAGCGACGACGCTCGGCAAGCGTTTCGCCAATGCCGGCGAGGAGTTGTTGCAGGCCTACCGCCGGCTCGACGAACTCATCGATCGCTACCCCCTGCGGGGTTTGAAGGGTCCGGTCGGCACGCAACAGGATCAGCTCGATCTCCTCGATGACGACCTCGACAAGCTGGCCCAGCTCGAGCGAGCCGTGGCCACCCACCTCGGGTTCGCCGAGGTGCTCGACAACGTCGGACAGGTCTATCCGCGGTCGCTCGACTTCGACGTCGTCTCGGCGCTGGTGCAGGTGGCGTCGGGGCCGGCGAACCTCTCGAAGTCGATCCGGCTCATGGCCGGCCAGGAGTTGGCCACGGAGGGATTCCGCGCCGGCCAGGTCGGATCGTCGGCCATGCCCCACAAGATGAACACCCGCTCCACCGAACGGATCAACGGTCTCGCCGTGATCCTCGGCGGCCACCTCGCCATGGTCAACGGACTCGTCGGTGACCAGTGGAACGAAGGCGACGTCAGTTGCTCGGTGGTGCGGCGGGTCGCGCTCCCCGACGCCTTCTTCGCTCTCGACGGGTTGTTCGAGACGTTCCTCACCGTCCTCGATGACTTCGGGGCCTATCCCGCCGTCGTCGAGCGCGAGCTGGCGCGGTACCTCCCGTTCCTGGCCACCACCAAGGTCCTTCTGGGCATGGTGCGGGCCGGGGTAGGTCGGGAGGTCGCCCACGAGGTCATCAAGGAACACGCCATCGCTTCTGCGCTCGCGCTGCGCGAGGGCGCCGAGGGCAACGAGTTGCTCGACCGGCTGGCCGCCGACGAACGGGTGCCGCTCGATCGTGGCTCGCTCGATGCGTTGCTCGGCGACCCGCTCACCTTCGTCGGCGCGGCCCGCCGCCAGACGGCGACCTTCGTGGAGCGGGTGGCGACCATCGCCGCCGCCCATCCCGAAGCGGCCGGTTACGGACCCCGGGCCATCCTCTAATCACGACCGGCGCGTCGAACCCGTCGCGTAACCTCGGCGGGTGACCCTCGAACACGTGTACTCAGGCAAGGTCCGTGACGTCTACAGCGTCGATGCTGAGACCTTGTTGTTCGTCGCCTCT
>JBKJLN010000334.1:0-3167 GCA_046596935.1 Acidimicrobiales bacterium | reverse complement strand
AACTGATCCACACGTCGGTCCCACCGCCAAGGCGGGTGACGACGGTGGCTTCGCCCAGGCCGGGGAGTTCAATGGCGCCGCGGGCCTCGCCCGTTCGCCGATCGTGCACGGTGATCCGGCTGACGACGTCGTGGGAGCGCACGGCGACAACGACGTCGTCGCCGAGGGCGTAATCGGTGAGCACGTGCTCGGTCTCTGGAAGCAGGTCGGTCCATCCGGCGGCCGACGGGTGCGTCGGATCGGCGACGACAAGACGCCCCCTCGGCGCGTCCCGATCGGTGGAGAGGTACAGACGGCCGTCGGCATGCACCCCACCAGTCGTCTGTGCATCGACGCCCTCTTGGATCGGAACGATCGGGGTCCCGGCCGTCGCGAGGTCGAGGAGGTAGAGATCGTTGCGGGGCTCGGTGCCGACGGATGCGCTGATGACCAGCCACCGACCGTCCGTCGACGTCGTGAGCCCGTAGTACGTCGACTTGTCGCGACCCTCGCCGAACAGCAACTCGTCAGCGGTCGGGTCCGTGCCGACCCGGTGGCGCCAGACCCGACGATGGAAATGCTCCTCGCCGGACGGCACGTCGGTCAGACACCGGACGTAGATGTATTCGTCGCCGCCCGCCAGCCACGCCAGCGTGCCGCCTCGTCCGAGCACGATCGGGCCCTCGATGACGGCGCCGGTGGCGACATCCATCACCCGCAAGGTGCTCTCCTCACGACCACCTTCCGACAGCAAGTACGCCAGCCGCTCACCTTCTTTCGACGGCATGACCCCGTCGAGGGTCGTCTTCAGAGAAGGATCGATGGCCGCAGGGTCGACGAGCACCCGTCGCAATCCCCCGTCCTCGACGCAATACGTCGCGTGTTCCTGGTCGGGCTCCCGGCGGGCGAAGAAGAGGCGGTCCCCACGAGCTGCCGGCGGAGACACCAGACCGGGGAGCAGCGAGCGCAACCGCGTCGCCATGCGGTCACGACCCGGCAGCGCATCGAGCCGCGCTCGAACGAGGTCGTCCTGCGCCGTCGACCAGGCCTCGGTCTCCTCGCTCGTGGCATCCTCCAGCCACCGGTAGGGATCGGCGATGGCGTGTCCGTGCATGTTCTCGACAAGGTCGAGACGTCGGGCTTTGGGGTAGCGCACGGCGGCGACCATACCGAGACGACGTGAACTCACCGGTCGCCCATCGTTCAACCCGGTTGAAAGGCGAGCCGGGGCACCGTCCCGAGGGACGGGACCACACTCCTGAGCCAGTCGTGCATCTCCTCCCGCAAGGGTGGTGGTCGGGTGGCGAGGGGGCGACCATCGGGTCGCGAGAAGCGCAGGTCGCCGGCGGGGTCGCCCTCGATGGCGAAGCCGCCCTCGTGAACCGCGCGGTGGTGGCGCCGGCACAACAGCACCAGGTTGTCGATGGTCGTGCGACCGCCCTTGGAGAACCACACGATGTGGTGGGCGTGCAGCCCCCGGGTGCGACGGCACCCATGCCACCGGCACCCGGCATCTCGGCGTCGGAGCTGGCGGCGGAGCCAGTGGGGCACGGTGTGTTCCATCGCACTGCGGGCCAGGGCGGCGTGGCCCGGCCCCTCGGCGACGAGTTGCACCCTGGCGTCGCAGGCCAGGCGACGCAGGGTCTCTGAGGCCAGCGGGACGCCGGTGTCGAGGGCGGCGGCGATGGCGGCAGTGACGGCAAGGTCATCGGCGGCGCCAAACCAATCGACAGGGACGTGGACGACCACGGTGGCCCGGTCGGGGTCGGCATCCTCGGCGATGTGGGCGCCCGCCAACTCGACCAGGGCGTCGGCGCAGCGGCTCTCGAACGGTTCGAATAGCCCGGTGTCGGGATCGGGGCCAGCCTGTTCGGCCATGCGGGACAGCGCAGCGGCAAGGGTGGCGCCCGCTTCAGGCGGTAGTTGCCCTGAGAGCCGAACTCCCGATCCGTCGGGCGTGTCACGCCACCGGAACGACCGTTGTCGGTCGGCATCGTTGGCGTCGGCCTCGGTCGGCGGTTTGGCCAGGCGCGCCATGGCCTCGAGTTCGGCCGCTGAACGGCCGACGGCATCACCGGCCACCGCCGCGTCGTTCTCGGGCGTGGCCAAGCGAACGACCGAACGAACCTGATCGGCCGATAACCGCCCCGAGGAGACGGCATCAGCGACCGCCGGCAACGTCTCCAACGCCGAAGCCGCCAGGACCCAGTCGTTGGCGGTGCGTCGGGCCAGCCCGTAACGGGCCACCAGCCAATCGGCCATCGAGGTCATTCCATCGGCGCGGTAAGCGCAGCTGCGGTCGTACTCGGCCACATGCACGAGCAGCTGGCGCCACGTCGCCATCGACAGGGCGTGCAACTGATCCATAGCGGAGGTCATCTCCTCCGCCGACCACCCCCCGCCCGCCTCACTCGAACTCACGTTCCCATCGTAAAACAGGGGTGAGACACGAATGCAGGTGGCCTCATTTGCCGCATGCGTTGAATGAGTTCAGAGCGCGAGATGAAGCCGCAACGCTTCGTCGAGCGCGCCGACGAGGTCCCCCGTGAGAACTCCAACGCGTGCGCCGACGCGTTCCACGGCGACCGACCGGACCTGTTCGGCCTGCGCCTTCGAGTCCCTCTCGAGGCCAGTGCTGGCTGCACCGAGGAGGACTTGAAATGGGTGCACCTTCGACACGTTGGACGTGACGGGAACAACCGTGATGACGCCGCGACCGAGCCGTTCGGCAGTCGTATTGGCGCCGTCGTTGCTGACGATGACCGCCGGTCGCCGCTTGTTCGCCTCGGACCCGCGCACGGGATCGAGATCGACAAGCCTGACCTCGCCCCGTCGCATCAGCCGATGCCGTCGCCGCTCGCCGCGTCCCACAACTCGGCGTCGGGACTTGCGGCCCACTCGTCCCATGCGTCCTCGTATGCGGAACCAAGTCCCGTCGCGCGAAGCAGCCGGACGGCTTTGTGGACAGCCGCCGACCGGGAACTCATGCCCTGTGCTGTGGCGTAGTCATCGAGAAACGTCACGTCTTCGTCAGGAAGGCTCACACTCAACTTCATACTCTGATACTACCATTGGTAGCTACGAAGTAGGAGCCTTCTCGATCAGGCGCGACGAACGTCGAAGCGGACCCCACCGATCTCGACTCCAGCGTCACCGTCGCCATCCCCGCCGCCGGGGAGCGCCAGCCC
>JBKJLN010000311.1:0-16295 GCA_046596935.1 Acidimicrobiales bacterium | reverse complement strand
CTTCGACGACGAACAGCCGGTGGGAGATCTCGGCCAGCACGCCGTCGCCGCCACACGCTGACGCCAGTTCGTCGAGTCGACGACGATAGGCATCGACGTCGAGGCCGGGTCGCGCGTGAGCCGCGATCAGCAGCGTCGCCTCGTCGAGATGGTCCTCGAGCTCGCCCGGTGAGCCCTGCACGAGCGCCTCGAATCTCGCGGTCGGATCCACCGTCGCAGCCTACGGGTCGCTCGGCCATCCTCTGGCGTTCGAGCGCAACGGAGTCCGGCGCGGGAAAGCTGGCGGCGTGCCGCCGACGCTCGCCCCGTTCCCGACCCGCTACGCCACCGGAGGGATGGTGTGCAGCGTCGACCACCTGGCGTCGTCCGCCGGCGTCGCCATGCTCCGTGCCGGGGGCAATGCCGTCGACGCCGCCATTGCCACCAGCGCCGTTCTCGCCGTCACCACCCAACACCTGTGTGGAATGGGCGGCGACCTGTTTGCACTCGTCCACGCGCCGGGGATGGACGCGCCCGCCGTCCTCAACGCCTCGGGACGCGCGGGTTCCGGAGCCGATCCCGAGCGCGTCCGGGCCGAGGGGCACTCCGTCATTCCGAAGATCGGCCACATCAGCGCCGTCCCCGTCCCCGGGTGCGTCGACGGGTGGCTGGCGTTGCACGAACGCTTCGGGTCGTTGTCGATGGACGAGCTCTTGGCGCCGGCCATCGGATACGCCGCCGACGGCTTCCCCATCGCCCCGACGTTGGTGATGTCAAGCCGGCGCCTGGCTTCGCTCGATCTTCCCGGCACCGCCGACTACCCGAGTGGCGACGCCCTCCGAGCGGGTGCGGTCATGCGGCGTTCCGGTGTCGCGCGGGCCCTCGCCGCCATCGTCGCCGAAGGGCGGAGCGGCTTCTATGGCGGGGAGTTCGGTGCCGGGCTGCTGGCCCTCGGCGCCGGCGAGTACTCCGAAAGCGATCTGGAGGCAGGCAACGCCGACTGGGTCGAGGGTCTCTCGCTCGACATCCCGGCATGGGGCCGCCGTCTCTGGACCATCCCGCCCAACTCCCAGGGCTACCTCACGCTGGCCAATGCCTGGATCGCATCAGGCCTCGACCTTCCCGACGACCCCGACGATCCGCTCTGGGCCCATCTGCTCGTCGAAAGCGCCCGCCAGGCCGGCCACGATCGACTCGACGTGCTCCACGAAGGAGCCGATGGACGGGCGCTTCTCGACGAGGTTCGCCTGGCCTCGCGCAGGTCAGCCATCGACCCGATGCACGCGGCCATGCTCGGCGATCACTACGAAGAAGGCGGCACCATCTACCTGTGCACCGCTGACGGTTCGGGAATGGGCGTCTCGTTCATCCAGTCGAACTACGCCGGGTTCGGGTCGATGCTGATCGAACCCAACACCCGAATCTTCTTGCAGAACCGAGGGGCAGGATTCAACCTCGTACCCGGGCACCCGGCCGAGTACGGGCCTCGCCGCCGCCCGCCCCACACGCTGTCGCCCGCCCTCGTCACCTTCCCCGATGGCCGCCTCGACTGCGTGATCGGGACGATGGGCGGCGACAGCCAACCCCAGGTCCTGTTGCAGATGCTGGCGCGCCGGTTCGGTCCGGCGGCGGCGGACCCGGCTGCCTGCATCGCTGCACCCCGCTGGGTCCTCGCCGGCGCCGAGGTCGGCTACGACGTCTGGGACGAGGGTGGTCGGGTGAAGGTGGCCGTCGAGGATTCGGCCCCTGCCGCCTGGTTCACGGGCCTGGCCGAACGCGGCCACGACGTGCTGCGCCGGCCCGCCTGGGGTGGGGACTTCGGCCACGCCCACCTCATCTCGATGACCGACGGCGTCCTCGCCGGCGCCGCCGACCCTCGCAGCCTCGGAGGCGTCGCCGCAGGCCTCTGACAACGGGCCGTTGCTGCCCTGCCCGCCGGCCGCTACGTTTCGATCGGGCCTCGACGAGACGCCGACTCGCGGGTCCGCCCGCCTTTTCGCTGCTCTGCCATCGAGGAGGCGCCATGCGCTCCGTTCTGTCCATCCGCTGGCTGGTGTCGGTGGCCGCGACCATCGCCATCGCCCTGATCGGTACGGCCGCGCTGGCCCCGTCGCCTTCAAGGAGCGGACCAGGCGCGGTCGTCGCCACCACTCGACCGGCGGTTCCTCCTTCCCTCGCCCTGACTCGGGCCGTCGATCGCACGGTGGCCGAGAGAAGTGCTCGCGTGAGCGGCACCGCCACGTCCGACGACGGCGTCATCGTCGATCTCGAGGGCAGCACCTCGTTCACGGGCCCCGACGCCGTGCTCCTGGCCCGCCCTGCCGGTCAGGGCGAGGCCGATCCGATCGAAGTGCGGACGACGACAGAGGGAACGTGGATCCGATCGCCCTCGTCTCCGAGTTGGATCTCGCTACCGACCTCTGCACCACCGACCCGGGCGGGGAGCGGTTGGGCGGAAACCCTCGAGCGATTGCGGCGCGCCGGTGATGTCCGCACGACCGGCCGGGTCGGCCGCGGAACCTCGATGACCGCAACCATGGATGGTCGGCCCGTTTCGGTCGTCCTCGACATAGACGGGCGGATTCATGGCCTTCGCCTCGAACGTGGGCGCGACACCGTGGAGGTGACCTTCTCCGACTTCGGGGTTGCCGTAGAGGTCCGCCCACCCCCCGACCTCTAACGTCCGAGGAGTGGAGCGGGCGACGGTCGAGCGCTACGAGACCCACGGCCATCAGTGGGTCGCGAACCGCCGGCCGGTGCGTCGGAATGACGCTCTCGGCTTTGCCAAACGGGTGGACAGCGGCGCCCTGCGCCTCGATGTCGGAGCCGGCGCAGGGCGCTACACCGCCGAGCTCGGCCAACCCGTCGTTGCCCTCGATGCCGCCCGGTCGATGCTCGATGCCCTCGCCGATGTGGCACCCGAGGCGATGCGTGTCCAGAGCGACCTCGAACACCTCCCGTTCCGGGGCCGAGCCATCGGAGCGGCCTGGGCGAACATGAGTTACCACCACATCCCGAACGCCCGGGTCCCGCTGGCGTTGGCCGACCTGCACCGCACACTCACGCCAGGCGCGCCAGTCGATCTGCAGGTGGTCGAGGGCGACTACGAGGGGACGGCCCTTCCCGGCGACGACGTGGGGAAGCGCTTCTTCGGGGCGTGGCGGGCCCAGGCGCTCGACGACGTGATGGTCGGCGCCGGCTTCACCGTCGAGGCCGTCGTCGGTGACAGCGACATCGTGCGTGTCACCGCCCGTCGCGCGCCAACGTTGGCCGACACCGTCGGGCCGTGCATGCGCCTGCTCATCTGCGGGCTCAATCCGAGCGTCTACTCCGCCGATCGGGGCATCGGGTTCGCTCGGCCGGGCAACCGGTTCTGGCCGGCGATGCTGGCGTCGGGCCTCGCCGCCGCTCCGCTCGATCCACGCCGCGCCCTCGTCGATCACGGCATCGGGATGACCGACCTGTGCAAGCGGGCCACGGTGGCCAGCGCCGAACTCACCAAGGACGAGTACCGCGAAGGTGCCGCACGGGTCGTCCGATTGGTGGAATGGCTGCAACCCCGTGCCGTGTGTTTCGTGGGACTCGAGGGATGGCGGGCGGCGATCGATCGCACCGCAGTGGCCGGCGTGCAGGAGGCCGGCTTCGGAGGCCGCCCGGCCTACCTCATGCCCTCGACGAGCGGACTCAACGCCCACACCCAACTCCCGGCCCTCACCGCCCACCTCCGGGCCGCCGCCGAACTCGCCGACGGCGGCTGAACCCGGCGACCCGCCGGACACGCGACTACGGAACGGCGTTCTCCACCTGCTGGTCCCGCTGCTCTTGGGCATCGGCGGTGTCCTTGGCCTTGTTGATCGAGCCGCCGATGACCCCCTTTGCCGCAGGATCGACGTTGGCTCCCGGGGAGGCCGGCGGGGCGCCAGCGGAACCGCCGCCGCACGCCGGAGCGACGAGGGCGGCGGCCGACAACGCCCCCGCCAGCGCCATGCGGCCGGCCCGGCGAAGCGGTGATGGCGTACCGGTCGGCAGGTCGGCGGCAGCGGGCATGACCCTTCTATCGGCACCTCGCGGCCCAAAGGGGAGCCCGAACCCGGGGCGTAACGTCAGCGAATGCTCCTCCGCATCTTCACCGAGCCCCAACAGGGCGCCTCCTACGACCAGCTCCTGGCCATGGCCCTGGCTTCCGAGGACGCAGGATTCGACGCCTTCTTTCGATCCGACCACTACCTCCGGATGGGCCCGGGCGAGGGGCTCCCCGGTCCGAGTGACGCCTGGACGACGCTCGGCGGCCTGGCCCGCGACACGACCACCATTCGCCTCGGCACCCTCGTCAGCTCGATGACCTTCC
The DNA here is from genome assembly GCA_046596935.1 of Acidimicrobiales bacterium. Classification (GTDB taxonomy): domain Bacteria; phylum Actinomycetota; class Acidimicrobiia; order Acidimicrobiales; family CADCTF01; genus DATLED01. The sequence continues at coordinate 11,968 of JBKJLN010000311.1, read as the reverse complement.
GCTATCCCGGGGTGTTGGCCATCGCCGTGGCCAACGTCGATGCCATGAGTGGCGGACGGATCGAACTCGGCCTGGGCGCCGGCTGGTTCGAGAACGAGCACAAGGCGTACGGCATCGAGTTCCCTCCCTTGGGCGAGCGCTTCGATCGGCTCTCCGAACAGCTCGAAATCCTTCGTGGCCTCTGGACGACGCCCGCCGGCGAGACCTATTCCTTCGACGGAGCCCACTACCAGCTGCACGATTCGCCTGCGCTTCCGAAGCCGGTCCAGCAGCCGCATCCACCAATCCTCATTGGCGGTGGCGGCCCGAAGCGGACGCCAGCACTCGCCGCCCGGTATGGCGATGAGTACAACCTGCCCTTTCAGAGCCCCGAGGCCGTCGGCGCCGCCTTCGCCCGAGTTCGAGCGGCGTGCGAGACCGCAGGTCGCGACCCGTCCGAGCTCGCTTATTCGTGTGCCGTCGTCGTGTGCTGTGGGGCCGACGAGGCCGAGGTGGAGCGCCGGGCGAAGCGCATCGGACGCCAGCCGGACGAGCTCAGGGCCAACGGTGCGGCCGGGTCGCCGGCGGAGGTGATCGCCAAGCTCGAGCAGTACGCCGCCGTCGGCGCCGAGCGCATCTACCTGCAGTGCCTCGACATCGAAGACGTCGACCACGTCCGCCTGTTGGGCGAGCAAGTGCTCCCCCGCGTCAGCGTCTGAGCGACCCCGGTCAGCTGACCTTGAACGCCACCTGGAAGTCGACGCCGGCTCCCTTGCCCGGACGCAAGGCGAAGCCGCGCGCGTCGGTCCGATCCGGGAAGGAGGACAGATCGAAGGTCCACAGCCCCTCGGGGCTCTTCGCTCCTTCGACGCAAGCGTTCGGGTCGGACGGCGGCGCATCCGCAATGGCGATGGCCTCGCCTTCCTTCCAGCCAGCCACGGTGATCCGGCACGCCTTGACGGCCGCCGGCCCCTGCACCGTCGCCCTCCCCGTCGTCTCCTCGGCGAGCCGCAGCACGGTCTCGTCGCCGGACAGGCGGATGTAGGAGAGCTTGTCGTCCTGCCCGGCGCGCGTGCCGACGGGCAGGGTTCCCTTGGGCACGCCGTCGGACGCCAGCGGCGTCCCCGCTGTACGAGAGGCCCACGCCTTCGCCACGATGCGCAGAGGCTGGACAGAACCGGTGGTCGAGGCCGGTACGAATGGCGCGTCGACGATGGTCGTCGTCGGGCTCGAGCTGAAGCCGGTGTCCGACGGTGAGGCCGACGGTGACGCCGACGGGGAAGACGATGGGGAAGACGAGGACGAGGAGGGCCTGTCGAACGAAGGTGCTGACGAGAACGACGACGGACTCGTGGAGGCGTCGCTCGAGAACGTGACCTCGGGCGTCGCCGCCACTGCGTCCGTCGGGGCGGCCTCTGTCGTGGCGACGGCTGCGCCCGCCGGCACGGACGCAAGCCGGCCGGTGTCGATGAGGTTCTGCCTCGCCACCTCGGCCTTCGGGAGAACGGCAATCGCCAGCAGGATCGCCCCAATTGTCACTGCAACCGGTCGGTAGCGCTTGAGACCGCGACCGACATCTCCCACAGTGAGTTCCGACATCGTCCCCATGCAGGGACACTATGGCACTGGCCGATGGACGCTTGACCCGCGGGTCAGGTACGCTGCCGCCGCCGCACGAACGTGTTGGTACGCCGAGCCAATTGGGGGGTCGTCGGCCGAATGCCGGGATCAAGCAACGCCGCTGCCGCGACTGCGGCGCCGAAGACATCGGGCCCGTTCGATCGCATCGTCGACGACCGGCGAGTGCGGACCGTCGCGACCGCCACGGCCGGCGTGCTGGTCTTCTACTGGCTGGTCCAACGGCTGTGGCCGGCACCCATCGGGGTGTTGGTCCAGGGCATGGTCATCGGCGGCCTCACCGCCCTGATCGCCTTCGGCCTGGCCCTCGTCTACCGGGCCAACCGGATCATCAACTTCGCTGCCGGCGATCTCGGTGGCGTGCCCGCAGCGCTCAGCGTGCTCCTGATCCTCGGCCCCGGGGTCAACTATTTCCTCGCCGTGCCCATCGGCATCGTCGCCGCCCTGGCGCTCGGCGGCCTCGTCGAGTTCGTCTTCATCCGGCGGTTCTTCAAGGCGCCCAGACTCATCCTCACTGTTGCAACCATCGCCGTTTCGCAGATTCTCGCCGGCGTGGCGACAGGACTCCCGTCGATCTTCGGCCTCTCCCGTCCGCCAACCGACTTCCCCTCGCCGTTCACGATCACGTTCCACATCGGGACGGTCGTGTTCCGGGGCAACGAGATCCTGGCGATGCTCACCATCCCGGTCGTGATCGCTGCGCTCACCTATCTGTTGCGGTTCACCAACATCGGCATTGCCATCCGAGCCAGCGCCGAAGGCGCCGATCGGGCCGCTCTCCTCGGAGTGCCGGTGAAGCGCATCCAGACGATCGTGTGGGTGGTCGCCACCCTGCTCGGCTTCATCGCCATCTTCCTTCGCGCCGGCATCGTCGGCCTGCCCATCGGCAGCGTGCTCGGGCCCACAATTTTGATCCGGGCGCTCACGGCCGCCGTGCTCGGGCGGATGGAGAAGCTGCCCACGATCTTCGTGGCGTCGCTCGCCCTCGGCATCGTCGAGTCGAGCATCGTCTACCGGACGGGTGATCCCGATCTGGCCGACGGCGTGCTCTTCGTCGTCGTTCTCGGCGCGCTCCTCCTGCAGCGCAAGGGACCAGCTTCCCGGGTGGAGGACGACCAGGCCAGCAGCTGGCAGGCGGCGCGCGAGGTGCGACCGATCCCACGCGAGCTGGCCAATGTGCCCGAGGTCAAGTGGGGCGTGCGCGGACTGCTCGGGCTCTTTGCCCTCGCGCTCGTCGCCTTCCCGCTCGTCGCCAACAATGCTCTGACGAGCCTCGCCGGCGTCATCCTCATCTTTGTGATGGTCGGCCTGTCGCTGGTGATCCTCACCGGCTGGGCCGGCCAGGTCAGCCTCGGTCAGATCGCCTTCCTCGGCATCGGCGGCGCTGTCGCCGCCTACTTGACCAAGTCGCGTGGCTGGGATCTGTCCCTCGCCGTACTCGGCGCCGGTCTGGCAGGCGCCGTGGCCGCCATCGGGATCGGGCTCCCGGCGCTGCGTATCCGAGGGCTCTTCCTGGCCGTCGCCACGCTGGCGTTTGCATTGGCGACCTCGTCCGTCGCCCTCAACCCAGCGTTCGTCCACTGGATCCCACGGGGGCGCCTGGAGCCCTTGCCGCCGCTCCTCGGGCGTGTGAGTGTCGCCAGCGACACCCGCATGTATTACCTCTGCCTCGCAGGGCTTCTCTTGGCGGTCGGGATGGTCAAGGGAATTCGAAACAGCCGGACGGGCCGCGTGCTCATTGCTGTTCGCGAGAACAGCCGGGCGGCGCAGTCCTACGGCGTCAACGTCACCGTTGCCAAGCTCACGGCCTTCGCCTTCTCCGGTTTCATCGCGGCGATGGCCGGCGGGATCTTCGTGCACCACCAGCGCCAGCTGGGAATCTCCGCTTACACCGTGGCCGAGAGCCGTGAGGCCTTCAGCATGATCGTCATCGGCGGGCTCGGTTCGATTCCCGGCGCCTTCCTCGGCGCCTTCCTCATCAAGGGACTTTCATACTTCGCCAGCATCTTCCCCCTCGCCGTGCGGCCATACCTCAACTTCTTCACGACGGGCGTCGGACTGCTCATCGTCCTACTGATCGTGCCCGGCGGCTTCAGTCAGATCTTCTACGGCATCCGCGATCGCCTCCTTCGTCTGGTGGCCGATCGGCGCGGACTGATCGTGCCGAGCCTCGTCGCCGACGTGCGGGCGCCCAACGCTCCTGTGTTCGGCGACAGCGCCCCCGTGCTGGGAGCGCCCGCCGACCAGACGGTCGACGTCGTCGACGCCTTGGGCACAGCCGCCGAGCTGCTCGAAGCGGAAGAGGAAGAGGAGGACGAGGAGCTCAACGCCTTCGCCCCGACCTCGACAGTGGCCGTCCTCCCTGCCCGCCGTGCCACCCGTAGGAAGGCCGACTCATGACTGACCTGCTCCCGCCGCCGGTCGACGCCCCTGACGACTCGCCGGCCGGCACCGCCGCCACCGTCATCGAAGAGCGCAAGCGCACTCGGCTGTCACGGTTTTCGCCCCGCTCGATAACTGGGGGCGCAGCGACGGCCCCGATCCTCATCCTCTTCGGGCTCAACGCCGTCGACGAGCTCGACCGGAGCGCCTTCGGCATCCTCACCCCGACGATCCGCGACGCCTTCGGACTCGACAACCAGGGGATCCTCGGCATCATCGCCATCGTCGGCATCGTGGCCCTTGGTTCGCAGGTCTTCATCGGCTACTTCGCCGATCGCTTGAACCGGGTGCGCATGGCCGCCATCGGCGCCGCCGTCTGGGGCGTGTTCACGCTGGCGACCGGGCTCGCTCCCACGGTGCTCATCCTCGTGATCGCACGCTCGGTGAGCGGCCTCGGCCGAGCGGTCAACGACCCGACCCACCGATCATTGATTGCCGATTACTACGAACCGGGAGTCCGGACGAACGTCTACGGGTTCCACGGCGCCGCCAATGCCGTCGGCCTCTTCGCCGGGCCGCTCATCGGTGGCGCGTTGTCTGAGTGGTTCGGCTGGCGAGTCCCCTTCCTCATCTTCTGGATCCCGACGCTTCTGCTCGTGGCCGCCGCCGTGGTCAAGCTGCGCGAGCCCGTGCGAGGGGCGCACGAGCGGCGAGCCATGGGCGCCAACGAGGAGCTGGCCAACACCGAGGAGGCGGCACCGTCGTTTGCCGAGTCTTGGCGCATCTGCAACGAGGTCCGCACCCTCCGCCGCATCTTCTTGTCGCTGCCGTTCCTGGCGACCGCCCTGATCGGCGTCGGCTCGCTGTACTCGATCATGTACAACGACGTCTTCGGCGTCAGTGACTTCCGCCGCGGCATGATCGCCGCCGGCGCCGAGCCTGCAGCGCTCATCGGGATTCTGATCGGCATCCCGATCGCCGGTCGGCTGGGGCGCAAGTCGCCTGGGCTCATCCTCAAGTTTCTCGCCGTTGTCGGCACGCTCGTCGCCGTGTTCATCGTCGGGTTCGCCTTCGCCCCGAACCTGCCCTTCGCCATCGCCATGAACGTGTTGACGACAGGCACGCTCGCCATCCTCGGCCCGGGCATCTTCTCCGCCCTCTCGCTGTGCATCCCGCCCCGTGCCCGTGGCCTCGGCTTCGCCATCGGTTCGCTCTACGTGTTGCCCGGCGTACTCGTGCTACTGGCCATCGGCGGCTTCGCCGACAGCCTCGGGATCCGCCCGGCCATCGCCATGCTGGCCCCGATCTTCATCATCGGGTCGGTCATCATCGCCTCCGCCGGCAGCTTCGTCGAGGAGGACATTCTCAAGGTCCGGACCTCGGCGCTCGCGCAGGCCGAGGTCCTCGCCGCTCGCCGCAACGGCCAGGCCAAGCTCCTCCTCGTCAAGGACCTCGACGTCGGCTACGACTCGGTGCAGGTCCTGTTCGGCGTCAACTTCGAGATCGAGGAAGGCGAGATCATCGCCCTCCTCGGCACCAACGGCGCCGGCAAGTCCACGCTGCTCCGTGCCATCTCCGGCCTCCTCCCAGCGTCGGCGGGAGCGGTCATCTTCGACGGTGTCGACATGACCTACGCGCCGCCTCAGGAGATCGCAGCGCGCGGCGTCATCCAGGTTCCGGGTGGAAAGGGGGTCTTCCCAACGCTCAGCGTCGAGGAGAACCTCAAGATCGCCGGATGGTTGTATCGAAAGGACCCGAAGCACCTCGAGGACGCCACCGAGCAGGTCCTGAAGTATTTCCCCGTCCTGCGTGAGCGGTGGACCCAACCTGCCGGCAACCTTTCCGGTGGAGAGCAGCAGATGCTCACCCTGGGCCAGGCCTTCATCGCCAAGCCGAAGCTTTTGATGATCGACGAACTATCGCTCGGACTGGCTCCGATCATCGTCGAGCAGCTCCTCACCATCGTGAAGGCCATCCAGGCGAACGGAACGACGATCATCCTCGTCGAGCAGTCGGTCAACGTCGCCCTCACGGTCGCCCACACCGCCTTCTTCCTCGAGAAGGGTGAGATCCGCTTCACTGGGCCGACGTCCGAGCTACTGGAGCGCCCGGACATCCTGCGCTCCGTGTTCCTCGAGGGCGCGGGCACGGTCTCGTCGGAGAACGGCACCGGTTCCTCGGAGAACGGCGTTGGCGCTTCGAGGCGGAAGACCACTGCTGCTGCCGCCGTGGCTCGACGAAGTCAGGGGGACGGCCTCGCGAACGCGCCGATCGTCCTTGCGGCCGAGAACCTCAACAAGCGCTTCGGCGGTATCGCCGCCACCAACGACGTCACCTTCGGTCTGCGCCAGAATGAGATCCTCGGCTTCATCGGTCCGAACGGCGCCGGCAAGACGACGCTGTTCGACCTCCTCTCGGGCTACCTCGTCCCCGATGGCGGCACCATTTCGTTCCTCGGCGAGGACGTCACCCAAATGACGCCGGACGGCCGGGCCCGTCTCGGTCTCGGCCGCTCGTTCCAGGACGCCCGCCTCTTCCCGGCGCTCACCGTGCGCGACGCCATCGCCGTGGCCCTCGAACGTCACATCACCGTGCGCGACCCGCTGGCGGCGGCTCTCAACCTCCCCGTCGTCGGAGGGTCTGAAGCCGAGGTGTCAGAACGCGTGGACGAACTCGTCGAGCTGATGGGCGTGACGTCCTTCGCCGACAAATTCATCTCCGAGCTGTCGACCGGGAGCCGCCGAATCGTCGACCTCGCCTGCATCCTCGCCCACGAGCCGCAGGTCATCCTGTTCGACGAGCCGTCTTCAGGCATCGCCCAGCGCGAGACCGAGGCGCTCGGTCCCTTGCTCGCCAGCATCCGCGAGTCGACCGGCGCCAGCCTGCTCGTCATCGAACACGACATGCCGCTCATCACGTCGATCTCCGATCGCATGATCGCCCTCGATCTCGGCGCTGTCATCACCGACGGCACGCCGGACGAGGTCGTCAACCATCCACAAGTGGTTGCGTCCTATCTCGGTACCGACGAGACAGTCATCGCCCGTTCCGGCGACGGCCGCTCGGCGAACGGGAACGGCGCAACATCCGAACGACGGGCCCGTCGCACCGCGGCCCGCCGAACCGTCACATCTGACAAGGGGTAACAACATGGGGAATTGGCAGAACCTGACACTTGGCGATCTCGGCAAGGGCTTCGCCCGCTACCGACCGTTCATTGCCGTGGTCGTTTCGCTGGTGTTGATCATGGCCTTACTGCCCGGCAAGCAGCAGGCGGAGGAGAAGCTCACCGCCGACAAGTTCGGTCTCTCCGACACCCAAGCGGCGACCACCGACGCCACCGGCACCACGACCGAAGACACCGCCGTGGTCGATGCCGGCGTGGCCGCCGACCCCGCAGCTGCCGGTTCGACGGCTGCCGCCGGTGGCGCCACCACACGGGCCGGCAGCAGCAAGGCGACCGTCGCTGGCGGCAAAGCGACGACTGTGACCGGCGGCGCAGCGCCTGTGGCCGGCGGTGCTACAACTGCTGGGACGCCGACCGCCGGGGGCGCAGTGCCCGTGGCGGCCGCTGCCATGGGGCCCGACTGCGACCCTGCGACCGGTCGCATCCGCGTTCCCTCGCGCTTCGCACCCGCGTGCAAGCCCATCATCAAGGCCAACGGCGGGGCGACCTCCTTCGGCGTCACCGGCGACAAGATCAGCCTCGTCTGGTACCGCCCCAAGCCCGACCCGGCGGTGACCGCCGCCCTGACGGCCGCCGGCGCGGCCGACACCGACGACAACGTCAACAAGACGATCGAGGTCTGGAAGGACCTCCTCAACAAGCACTACAACCTCTCCGGGCGCCAGATCGACATGAAGATCTACACGGGCACGGCGAAGGCCGAGGAGGACGCCCTCGCCATCGGCGACGCCAAGGACCTGGCCGAGAAGTTCAAGCCCTTCGCCGTCATCAACTCGCCCAACAACGCTTTCGTCGACGAGTTGGCGGCCCGCAAGATCATCTGCATCTGCACGACTTCCCAGCCCCAAGAGTTCTACGAGGCCCGGTTCCCCTACGCCGGCTGGACGACCCTCATGTCCTCCACCCAGGGCTACATCCACCGCGCCGAGTACATCGGCAAGCGCCTCGCCGGCAATGGGCGCAAGGCCAAGTTCGCCGGGTTCCGGGACAGCGTCGCCGATCCGATGAACGACGAGGAACGGGTCTTCGGCCTCCTCTGGTACAACACGCCCGACGGCTCCTACCGCAGCGGCGCCGAGTTCTTCGAGCGGGAACTGGCCCGGTATGGCGTGAAGCTCAAGGTGTCGCTGGCCTATCCGTCGAACCTCCAAGCGGCACAGGAGCAGACCCGCCCGCTCATCAGCCGGCTGAAGGCCGAGGGTGTCACCAGTGTGATCTTCTCCGGCGATCCGATCACCCCTGCCACGTTCACCGCCGAGGCCCAGAACCAGCAGTGGCAGCCGGAGTGGATCATCACCGGCTCGGCCTTGACCGACACGGTGTTGTTCGCCCGCACGTACAACCAGGACCAGTGGTCACGAGCCTTTGGTATCGCCTATCTGGCCCTGCGTCTCCGAGACCAGACCAAGGGCGAGTCGTACAACCTCCACGTCTGGCACAAGGGCGCACCCCCGGCGGCCGGCAACACCTACGGGGTGTTGTTCGCACCATTCTTCGTGCTGGGGACTGGTATCCACATGGCGGGTCCTGATCTAACGCCACAGTCGTTCGCCAAGGGCCTCTTCGAATTCCCGGTCAGCGGCCAGGGAGGAGTGACGGGGCCGACCGTCTCCTATGGTCGCCACGGAATCTGGGACAAGCCGCCGCACAACCTCGTCGACCTCACACAATTCGACGACGTCTCCGAGATCTACTGGGACCGCACCGCCCAGGGACCCGACGAGGTCGGAAACAACGCCATCGGCATGTACCGGTGGGTCGACGGGGGCAAGCGCTACTTGCCGGGCACCCACCCGACCAGTGACCCGAAGGTCTACGGCGATGGCGATCCGGCCAAGTCACCGACGATTCTCGACGCTCCCCCGGCGGCGGAGATGACGCCGCAGTACGAGCACAAGGACTACTACGGCTGATCGTCTTCGAGTTCGAACGTGCCGCCCGGCCCGGTCCTGAGGGACCGGGCCACGGCCGCCAACTCCTCGATGGGTAGCGTGCCCGCCACCCGCACGTAGCGACCGCCCGTGCGAAGGGCCCGGACGTCGCTGCCCAACGCGCTGAGCCGCACCTCTCCGGGACCGAAAGGGCCGAGGTCAATGCGGGGGCTGTCCTCGGCCATGACGAACGGGGGCTGTCCCCGCAGCGTGGCCCCCTGGTCGACGAGAAGCAGGTCGAATCCGCGCACCCAGACGTCGACAACCCCCGCCAGGACGCTGCTCTCCTCAGTTGGCTCGGCGCTCTGCTGTTGGGCCGGGATGACGCTGTATCGCCCGCGGTGCTCGAAGCCGGCTGGAGGAGCGTCGAGGACGAGGAACTCGCCCGGAGGTTCGCTCCCATCCTTGAGCTTCGAGACGGCCCCGCCGCCTGAGGCTGCGGTCGCCGTGGGCGGGAGGTCGGGGAACAGTTCGTCGGACAAAACGACATCCTCTTGCACCTCGACGGCGACTCTCCTCGACAGCATCGAGGTCCCAGACCACAAGACCTCTTCGAGCACGAGGCCGGCGTCGTCCACGCAGGAGTCGGCATACTCGTCTTTGGTCGGGGCCCGCAGCTCGGGGGCGCTGAGGTAGCCGCCCGATCGGTACACCTGGCATCGCCGCCCTTTGATCTCCCGCACCTCGCGGCGGATGATGCGGCGCGCGGCCAGGGCATCGTCGAGCACGGGCGCCAGACGAACGTCCGACGGCGGGACCTCGGGTCCGAGCTCCAGCACAAGGGGTACCGACCCGCCGGTGTCCGTCACTCGCTTGGTGAAACGTGCCGCTTGGAACGTCTCGGTTTTCCTCCCGGGCGGCCGGCCCGATCGAGTCTCGAGGCGACTCTCGAAGGGCCGGCGGACGTTGACCTCATCCGTGCGGTACTCCACCTTCCCGGGCGCCGCCTCCTCGAGGCGGTAGACGATGCGGTACGACGCCGGCGTGCGGGCGATCTCGACCACTGGCCCGCCCGGCACCACGACCGATCCGTCTCGGGTCAAGATTCCGAGCGGCCGCCGCTTGGGAGGACCGTCGTCACCGCGCAGCAGCCCGGCGAGGCCGATCCCGCCGGCGCCGACGACGACGACCGCCGCGACCACGATCGGCACCGGCGGTGTCCACCGCTGCCGCTTCTGGCGCCGGCGCCGCCGCCGTTGCTCTTGAAAGCGGGCGCGGCGCCGCTCGTCCCGCTCAGTGCTCACGCGGGGCGGTTGTCCCAGTAGGCCCGCTCCTGCTCGTAGGGCGCGTTCTCCACCACGACCTGCGGCCCCAGGATCATGGTCGCCCTCCGGTCGGCATCGAAGGCCGGCCAGTCGAGGGCTGCCGTTGACGGGTTGCCGGTCCGGGCGAAGGCCAACCAGGCGTCCTGCATCGTCTCCGACAGTGCGATGGCCTCGGGTCCTTCCCCGGTGAATCGGTCGACACCCGGGGTGGTGAGGGTGCCGAACACGAACGGGATCTCGAGGGCGTGGCACGACCCGAGGAGGCCGCCCATGGCCGGCGACGTCCACGTGAACAGGTACTCGTACACGTCGGTGCCCAGCGCCGCCTGCGCCTCGGCCATGCGCACCGAGGGAATGCGGAAGATGCGATCGCTCTCGATCGCCGTCCACAATTCGATCGGCGTGAGGTCGTCGCCGCGATCGGTCCGGGCGGCCTTGTAGGCCGCCAGTGCCTCGGCGGCGCCGGCGCCGACCGACTTCTCCAAGCGGCTGAGGATGAACGCCTCGTCGCCGCCGGTGAGCTGACGATTTCCGACGACCCACAACTTCATCTCGTCGCGGTTCGTGCCGACGAGCAACTGCTTCCCCTTGGCCACGCCGTTGCGGATGGCGGTGAGCGGATGCTCGGGCAACAGGCCGCCGTCGATGGTCGGCGCCAGCACCATGGTGTTGCCCGACTCGGCCTGCTTGGCCGACAGCGAAACCTGGGCCGCCAACAACTGATCAACGGGGAGGTCGCGCAGCGCCGTCACGTCGGGAACGCCGGCTTCGGCACACAGCAGTTCGGCGGTCGACGTGGCCGCGTCGAAGGGAATGCCGTTGGGCCCACCGCTCTCGGCGATGGCGCGGGAGTAGAGGTGCTGCGTGCGGGGGGACCCGACGAGGCAGCTGACGCTCATCGATCCGGCCGACTCCCCGAAGATGGTCACATTGGCGGGGTCTCCACCGAAGCTGGCGATATTCGCTTGCACCCACTCCAGGGCCGCCACCTGATCGAGCAGACCCCAGTTCCCTGACGAACCGGTTTCGTCGTCGGCGAGATCGGGGTGGGCCAGGAAGCCCAGCGCCCCGAGGCGATAGTTGACCGTCACCACGACCGTGTCGCCGCGTGCCGCGAGGTGGTGGCCGCGATAGAACGCTCCCGATCCCGAGCCGGTGACGAAAGCACCGCCGTGGATCCAGACCATCACCGGGCGAGCGGCGTCGTCGCAGGCCGGCGTCCAGACGTTGAGGTGGAGGCAGTCTTCACTCTGGGCCTCTGGTGTGCCCTGCCCGGCCATTCCCTGTCCCTCCGGCTGGGGCGCCACGAAACCGAAGCGGTCGCACACCCGCACGCCGTCCCACGGCTCGGCCGGTTGCGGTGGGCGGAACCGCAGCGGTCCCACCGGCGCCTTTGCGAACGGCACGCCCCGGAAGATGGTCAGGCCATCTTCGACGACGCCCTGGAGAGCGCCTTCCTTCGTCTCGACGACAGCGGTCATGGCAGTGCTCGTTTCTCTCGTGGTCTGTTCAGGAACGGTCGATGACGAGGCCCGAGCGGCGGACCTTGCCGGCGTCGTCGCGCACGGCGCCGACACTGCGCTCGA
>JBKJLN010000126.1:0-12313 GCA_046596935.1 Acidimicrobiales bacterium | reverse complement strand
GAAGCCCATGGCGTCGACCGTCCAGTCGAGGTGGCAGAAGCGATTGGCCAGCGGGGCCGACAAATCCCACCCGTCGGCGGCCTGTTCAGGAGGATTGGCGGCGGCCACCACGACGACGTCGTCGGGCAGGGCGAGGTCGCCGACGACCCGCTCGAGCACCACCCGCAACAACGCCGCCTGCACGGCCGGCGGCGCCGTCGAGATCTCGTCGAGGAAGAGCAGACCCCGGCCGGCTTCGGCCAGGCGCTCGGCCCAACGCGGCGGAGCGAAGTGCACGACGCCGTCGTGGACCACGGGCAGGCCGCTGAAGTCGGAAGGCTCGCGGATGGCGGCGATGACCGTCTCGCACGGCAGGCCCGCCGCGTCAGCCAGAGCGAGGATGGCGCTCGTCTTCCCGGTGCCGGGCGCGCCCCACAACAACACCGGCACCTGGGCGGCGACGGCCAATCCCAACGCTTCGACGGTGACGTCCTGGGCTCCCACCGACCTCACCTTACGGCCGCTCCTACGTCGTGGGTTCGCCCGTTTCCTCCACCGGCGGCGGGTCGACCGGCATGACCAGCCAGTCGGCGAGCGCCCGACGGATGATCGCGGCCAGTTCACCCGCCTCGCCCCGATCGCCGACCTGACGAATGGTGTCGCGCACTTCGGCGGCCAGGGTGGGGTCGTCGATACGCAACGAGAAATCGTCGCCGAGCGCCAGATGGAGGCCGCCGGCAGGCTCGGGCCTCGGCATCTCGTCGGTCGTTCCCGACACCCCCATGGCGACGATGCGGTCGGTGACGGCAGCCCGGGTGACGCCGAGCGACTCGAGTACTCGTGCCCCGAGGCTGTTGGGATCGTCGAAGAGGGCGAGGAGGTAGTGGTGCGAGCCGAGCGGAGCGGTGGCGGCCTGCGCGAGCGCCTTGTCGGGGATCGCCGTCCCCGCCGGCGTCGTGATCGAACTCTTCCCTGCGGGCGCTCCGCCCCCCGGCCCGGCACCCGCCGAGTAGCCCTTGAGCAACTCGATGACCTTGGCCCGGACCTGGTCTGGCTGCAGGCCCGATGCCAGGAGCACCTGGGAGGCCACGCCCTCGCCCTCGCGGACCAAACCGAGCAGTTGATGCTCGGTACCGATGTAGTTGTGGCCGAGATCGAGCGCCTCTCGCAGCGACAACTCGAGCACCTTCTTGGCCCGAGGCGTGAAGGGAGCTTTCTTGATCCCGGAACCCGGCTCCCCGCGACTGATCGTCGCTTCGACCTTGGATCGAATGGTGGCCAGGTCGAGACCGAGCCCGGTGAGGGCCTTGGCACCGACACCCTCGCCCTCGTGGAGCAGCCCGAGAAGGATGTGCTCGGTGCCGATGAAGGCGTGGTCGAGCAACTGTGCCTCTTCTTGGGCCAGCACCAGCACCCGGCGGGCCCGATCGGTGAAGCGTTCGAACATGCGACTCATGCAACCACGGTGCTTGTACCCTGTCAACAGGGTATCTATCATGGGTGGCGTGGCCGCCTCCGATGACATCACCGACCTCCAGGAACTGGTCGAGCAATGGGGCCACGAGTTCGCCATCGAGCGCGAACTCGCCGGATTGGGTGGTACCGACGACGAGACCTGGGTCGACCTGGCCGAAGCCGAGCGGCGGGCCGAGGTGTCCCGCTCGACCCTCCGGGCCTGGTACCGGTCGGGACAGATCGCCTCACGGCTCATGCCAGGGCCTCATGGACTCCAGCGTCTCGTTCCTCTCGACGCCGTGCTCGAGCGGGCCGCCCGCTCGCCCCGCACCACCCCCCGCACCACCCCCCGCGCCGGCGGGACCACTCCGCAGGAGGATCCGCCCATGACCGGGACGACCACCCCCGACGCCGTCATCCGCCTGGCCGAACTCGCAACTGCAGCCGCCACCGATCGGGCCCTCGCCGCCGAGGCCAGGGCCGCCGAGGCCGAAGCCGCCCTCCGATCCGCCCTCGAGCGAGCCGCCGCCGCCGAGGCCGAACTCCGCCTCTTCCGCCCCCCGTCCTGACCCCGCCCGTGCGGTGCGTTCAGGTGGGGAGGGCGGTGAGGAAGGCGGCGACCAGGGTGTCAGCAGCGGCGACGGGTACGGGGGCGGCGACGTTGGCCAGGTCGGCTGCGGCCGACGTCGGGAGGCCGAGCAACGAGACGTAGGCGGCGGGATCCCACCGCAACGGAACGGCGCACTGGAACTGGGCCCACCGACGCGTACGGCGCGACGCCATCCCCACGATCTTCGATCCTCCGCCGGGGACGACGACCTCGCCCGCTCCCACGCCGGCGAAACAGACCTGCGCCGACCAGGGCGAACGCACGAGTCCACCTCGGTGGACCTCGCCGGACACCCCCACCCGACCGAGCGCCGTCGCCCACGCTTCCCCCAGCCAGTGGAAGGCGAGGCCCACGTCGTCCGACCACAGCCGATCGCCGGCGGGAAGGACGACGTCGATCCAGATGGTTTCGCCTGGCCGCAACAACACCGCCCCTCCCCCGCTGCGCCGTCGCACCACTTCGACTCCGCCGGTGACGACCGACCCCGCGACGACCGACCCCGCAGACGTCGCCGGCGCCATCTGGGTCGAGCCCAACACGAGGGCAGGACCTGCAACGTCGAGCACCCGGACCATGCGCTCGACCGCGGGCGCGGTCGGCTCGCTGTTCGAGAACAGCGAGCCGGCGCCCCCTTGCAACCGCTCGAACCTCCACGCAGAGGCGGGCCGGATTGCCGGTCGGCGTGGGCGGTCCCCCCGACCGCCCGCGCCCGACCTGTCCTCGATATTCGGCGTCACTGACACCGTTCCCTGCACAGAGCCTGACGGATCAGGCGGAAAGTCCGGCGGGTTGACGCGTCTCGGACTGTGGAAGATGCAGATAGGCGTGCCACTCGGGGCGCATACCGCCGACAGCCAGCAACATCCAGACCCGCCCCGTCGGTGCCGCCGGCGGCCGCCGCAGGCGCATCGACGTGACCTCGGACAGGAGCCGGTCTTCCTTGCGGTTGTTGCAGGGTCGGCACGCCGCCACCACGTTTTCCCACGCGTGGATGCCGCCCCGACTGCGGGGGATGACGTGGTCGATGTTCTCGGCTGTCGCGCCGCAGTACTGGCAACGGTGACCGTCGCGCAGGAAGATGGCCCGCCGGTTGAGGGCCACCCGCGTGCGGTAGGGCACGCGTACATAGCTCACCAGTCGCACCACCGACGGTTCGGGAAACGAGGCGCGGGCCGAGTGGAACTCCCGTCCGGTGTCGGTGAGCAGTTCGGCCTTGTCGTCGAGGACGAGAACGAGGGCCCGGCGGGTGGCGACGATGCAGAGCGGCTCGTAGGACGCATTGAGAACGAGCGCTCGCGACATCTCCCCACACCTAGAGCCGAGAGGCCCGTTGGCGGCGGCGTCCCGGGAGGAGGAGGAGCTCGCGCATCTCGGCGACGTTAGCCCGCGACCTTGCCGTACCCCCTGCACCAATGCAGGTAAGCGACGACGTCGGACGGGTCGGGCTCGCGCTCGGCGTCGCCGTACTGGGTCTGCAGGCGGAAGCGGAGGTACGCCGGGTCCGGCATCGGGATCGGGGGCCACCGGTGCCACCACCCGGGCACGGCCAGCCGCACCAGCTGCACCACCGCGATCCCCCACAACGACGGATGCGCTCCGAGGGCGAGCGCCGCCCGACCGTACCAACGGCGGCTCACGTCGACTTCACCATCGGCGTGTGGGGGATGCCGTCTTCCACGAACTCGTCGCCGTCGACGAAGAAGCCGAACGTGGCGTACCAGCCGGCCAGATGGGATTGGGCGTTGATGCGCGTCGGTCGCATCGCCAGCTCGAGGGCGCGTCGCACCATCGCGCCACCAATGCCTCGGTTTCGTCGGGACGGACCGGCGACGATCCGTCCAATCGACGATCCGTCCGCCTCGGGCAGCACGCGAGCGCAGCCGACGACCGAGCCGTCGTCGCCCTCGACCCAGAGCAGACGGGCGCCCGCTTCGAGGTCGCGTCCGTCGGGATCGAGGTAGATGCAGGTCTGTTCGATCACGAACACCTCCGCCCGCAGACGGAGGATGCCGTAGAGCACTCGCGGCGGCACGTCGTCGAACGGCGCGTCGGAGACCTTCAGCGCTTCGACGACTCGCTCCACGTGCCGCCGTCGGCGCGAGGCTCCTTGGGAAGTCCGAGGACCATCTCGCCGATGATGTTCTTCTGGATCTGCGACGTGCCGGCGTAGATGGTGCCAGCACGCGCGTTGAGGAAGGTGCCGGCCCAGCTGGCGCTGTCGTTCGGCGCTCCCGGGTCGTCGGTCTGGAAGGCGGACGCCGGCGGGCGACCGGTGGGGATCAGCGCGTGCATGCCCATGATGTCCATGGCCAGCTCGGTCGACTTGTGGTGGTACTCGCTCCAGAACACCTTGGAGATCGAAGCCTCGGGACCGGGGTGGCCGCCCTTGAGGAACGCGGTCAACGCCCGCATCCCGAGGTAGCGCATGATCTCGACCTTGGAGTAGCACCACGCCAGACGCTGGCGGATGACCGGGTCGTCGGTCTTGCCGTAGTCCCGGGCCAGCTCGACCAGGCGATCGAGCTCGGTGCGGAAGCGGATCGGCAGCACCGCCGCGGCCTCGCCCCGCTCGTACCCCAGCAAGGTCATGGCCACGGCCCAACCGCCGTTGACCTCGCCGATGACGTTCTCCTTCGGCGCCTTGGCGTCGGTGAAGAAGACCTCGTTGAACTCCGACTCGCCGGAGATCATCCGGATCGGACGAACCTCGACACCGGGCTGGCGCATGGGCACGAGCAGGAACGTGATGCCCTTGTGCTTGGTGGCGGACGGATCAGTGCGGGTGAGCACGAAGATCCAGTCGGCGAGATGGCCGGCCGACGTCCAGATCTTCTGGCCGTTGACCACCCACTCGTCTCCGTCGAGCTCGGCCTTGCACCCGAGGTTGGCGAGGTCGGATCCGGCGTTGGGTTCGCTGTAGCCCTGGCACCACTTGTCCTCTCCGCTGAGGATGCGGGGCAGGAAGTGCTTCTTCTGTTCCTCGGTACCCCAGGCGATGATCGTGTTGCCGACCATCTGGATTCCGAAGACGTCGTTGGCGGTGCCCGGCGGCACGCCCGCCTTGGTGAACTCCTCGGCCAAGATCACCTGCTCGAGTGAGCTCAGCGCCTGGCCGCCGTACTCCTTCGGCCATGACACCGCCAGATACCCGTTTTCGTAGAGGGTGTTGCGCCAGTCGGTGGCGAACGTGGCCGCCTCTTCGTGGCCGAGAGCGCCGATGCCCTTCCAGTTGGCAGGGAGGTGTTCGGCCAGGAACGCCTGCACCTTTTCCCGGTAGGTCTCAGCTTCAGGCGGATACGAGACGTCCATGAACGGAGGTTACCGCCGCCTTCCTCGCAAGCCCATGGTCAGAGAGCGCCGAGTGCGCGTAAGGCGACGGCGGCGGCGCCGACCAGGGGGCCGTCGGGGCCGAGACCGGCGGGCACGATTCGGGCGCCGCGGGAGAAGTCGAGTCGGGCAGATCGGTCGAGCTCGGCGTGGGCGGCGTCGAAGAAGGTGGCGCCGTACCCGAGGGCGACACTGCCGGCCACGACGGCGAGGCGGAGGTCGAGCAGGTTGGCCACCGACGCGACGGCGCGGCCGACGAGCCTTCCGGTGCGGCGGCGGACCTCGTCGCCGGCCTCGGCTGCGGGACGGCCAGTGATGGCGGCGATGGCGGTGCCACTGGCCTCGGCCTCGAGACAACCTCGGGCGCCGCACGGACACGTTCGACCCTCCGGTTCGACGATGACGTGGCCGATGTGGCCGGCACTCCCGTCGGCACCGTCGAGCATTCGGCCGCCCAACACGATCCCGCCCCCGACCCCCGTCGACACCACCATGGCGAGGAAGTCGTCCACCCCGGCGGCGGCGCCGACCCAACCCTCGCCGAGCGCGAGGGCCTTGGCATCGTTGTCGACCACCGTCGCCAACCCCGTCGCCTCCGCCAGCCGTGCGCGCAGAGGGAACGATCGCCAACCCGGGATGTTCAATGGCGAGACGGTCTCGCCGCCGGCGGTCATCGGTCCTCCGCACCCGACACCGCACACGTCGGGCTCGGGTCCTTTCTTCCTCACGTCGGCGATCAGTTCCACAAGCCGCTCGAAGAGCCCGTCGCCGGCACTCGGTGCCGACGCCCGGTGCAACAGCCGGCCGTCCGTTCCGTCGATCAGCCCAGCGGCGATCTTCGTGCCACCGATGTCGACGCCGAGCGCGATGGCCACGTGGCGAACGTAGCGTGAGCGCCATGGCCGCGGACCCGTCCATCCCTCTGCTGACCCAGGAGCTCGCCCATCGACTCGAGCGCGTCGGGGTGGCTTTCGGTCGCATCTGGCTCGATGGTGTCCAGGGGCTGCAACTCGGGGACTTCGGGCCGCGACTGCTCGTCGGCTGCCATCCCGACCGCCCCGAGCTCGACTTCCAGAATCGCGTCAACGGCCTCACGCCGGCCGACGCCGATCGCATCCCCGACGTCTTCGCGTTCTACGAGGAGCGGAACGTGCGGCCCTGGTGGGAAATCGTCCCCGACGACGACTTCTCCGCAATCTCCGTCGCGCTGACGGCGACGGGCGCTTCGCAGATCGGCTTCCACGGCATGGTCTACGGCCGGCCTCTCGTCCCCGAGCCTGCTCGCTCTTCGCCCGGAGGCGACGTCCGCGTGCGCGCCATCGACAGCGACGATGACGACACCTTTGCGACCTTCGCCCGCACGCGGATGCAAGCCCACGAACTCCCCGCGGAGGTCATCGAGGAGGCCGCCGCCGACCTGCGAGGGTGGCTCGGCGCTCCGAGCGTCACCCTCCTCCTGGCAAAGGTCGACGGGGCGCCGGCGGCAACTGCGGCGCTCTTGATCGACGATGGCATCGGCTACCTCGCCGACGCCGCCACGCTGCCGGCGTACCGTCGATGCGGTCTGCAATCGCTGCTCATCGGCGAGCGAGTGGCGGCGGCGCGAGAAGCCGGGTGCGACCTCGTGTCCAGCCAGGCGTCATTCGCGTCGACGAGCTTCCGCAACCTGCAATTCCACGGTCTGTCCGGGGGCTTCACCAAGGTCGTCTGGCGCTGACGCGCGGGTCGGTTCGTACGGCCCACCCACTAACCTCCGGCGATGGCCAGACAGCGCGCGGCGGCGCAGAACGTCACCTCTTTTGCCGACCGCTTCGATCGTGTGGTCGACAACGTCACCCAGGTGATCTCCGGCAAGGAAGATGCCATCCGGCTGGCGTTGGTGTGCATGATCGCCGAGGGCCACCTGCTCATCGAGGACGTTCCCGGGGTCGGCAAGACGAGCATGGCCAAGGCACTTGCGGCCTCGATCGACGGGGAGTACAGCCGCATCCAGTTCACGCCGGATCTCTTGCCGAGCGACGTCACCGGCGTCATGGTCTACAAGCGCAACAGCGACACCTTCGAGTTCCGCCACGGCGGCATCTTCGCCAACATCGTCCTCGGCGACGAGATCAACCGAGCCAGCCCCAAGACCCAGTCGGCCCTGCTCGAAGCCATGGAAGAGCGCCAGGTGACCATCGACTCCACGACCTATGAGCTCGAGGCGCCATTCATGGTCATCGCCACCCAGAACCCGATCGAACACGAGGGCACCTATCCCCTGCCCGAGAGCCAGCTCGATCGCTTTCTCATGCGGATCGAGATGGGCTATCCCGACAAGGCGTCGGAGATCGAGATCCTCGATACCCACGGGGCCACGAAGAGCGACGTCGTGAAGCCAGTCTTGAGCTCGGCCGACGTCAGTGCGATGGCCGACGTGGCCCACGCGGTGCACGTCGCTCCGAGCCTCAAGGGCTATCTCGTCGATGTCGCCGCAGCCACACGCCAGCACCCCCGCCTCACACTCGGCGTCTCTCCTCGCGGCACACTCGCTCTTCTGCGGGCCTCGCGGGCCCTGGCCGCATCCGTCGGGCGCGAGTTCGTCCTTCCTGATGACTTCAAGGCGCTGGCCGGCCCGGTGCTCGAGCATCGCCTGGTGCTCACGCCCGAGGCCTCGATGGGTGGCAGCACCCAGGGCGACATCCTTGCCGAGGTCCTCCGGGCTGTCCCCGTCCCGACCGCAAAGGGCTGAGCATGCCGACGCGCCGTGGATGGGCGCTGGCGGCCAGCTCGATCGCCTTCTTCCTCGGCGGTTGGCTCTTCGCCATCGTCGAGCTCACCATCCTCGGTGTCGTCGTGCTCTTGCTGACGGCGGGCGCAGCCGTCCTCGTGTCGCTCCAACGGGTGCGGGTGACCACCAGCCGCACCTTGCACCCGCCTCGCGTGCACGCCGGTTCGTCGAGTCGGGTCGATCTCGAAGTCCGGAACTCGTCGGGTCGACGCACCCCCGTCATCTCGGTGCGCGACCCGTTCGACGGCGGCTGGCGCTGGGCTCGGTTCCTCGTGCCTCCGCTCGCCGGCGGAGCGAGCACGCGAGCCGCCTACCGGCTCCCGACCGAAGAGCGCGGCATCTTCGACATCGGCCCTTTGGAGATTGCCGTTTCCGATCCGTTCGGACTGGCAACGGCCACGTTCAGCTCCGTGGGTGTCACCCAACTCACCGTCTATCCCCGCATCGATGTGATCGCGCCGTTGCCGACGGCCCAAGGACACGACCCCCACAGCGGCGCCCATCACCCCCGCGCCCTGCTCGGGACAGGCGAGGACTTCTACTCCCTGCGGCCCTATGAGATCGGCGACGACCTCCGTCGCGTGCATTGGGCATCCACGGCCCGGCTCGACGACCTGATGATTCGCCAGGACGAGATGCCGTGGCAGACCCGCTCGACGATTCTTCTCGACGTTCGTTCTCGGGTGCACAACGACGCGTCCCTCGAGATCGGGGTGTCGGCGGCCGCCAGCATCCAGGCCGCCAGCGCCCGGAGTTCGTCGCTCCTGCGACTGCTGTCGACCGACGGAACCGATTCCGCCTTCGGGACGGGGCACGTTCACACCGAAGCCATCCTCGAGCATCTCGCCCAGGTCGGACCGAGCCGAGACGACCGCCTCGCCGGCGTGGCGGCGTCGTTGCGTCGAGCCGGCAATGGCGGGTCCCTGGCCATCATCACCACCGACAAGGCGGCGCCGGGCGACCTCGAAGCGATGGCGAGATTGCGGGCGAGGTACGGCACGATCGTCCTCGTCGTCATCGAGCGCAGCGCCTACGAAGAGGGCGGCCCGCTGACCCCTCCCGTCGTCACCCCCACCGTCAGCGCCACCGTTCGCGTGAGCCGTGCGACGCCATTCGCCCGTGCGTGGGACGACGCCATCATGCCGGTTGCGCTGGCCCGCCGATGACCGGCACGCTCACTCGTCCCGCCCCCGAGGCGCGCCGCCCGAAGGGGGCACGGCCGCCTCTCCCCCCGCCGGCGGCCGGGCGCACGCCCCTCGGCGATTGGCGCGCCGACCCGACGCTGGTGGCCACGATCGCCATCACCGCCATGACGATGTCGGTGGCGCTCGGCTTCGGTCGACTCTTCGCCGATGGCAGCTTCCTCGTGCCCGTCGTCCTCACCACGCTCGTCGCCCACAGCCTGGCTTGGTGGTGCCGGCGCCACGAGGTGTCGACGGCTGGTGCCGCGATGATCACCGTCGGCGCCACCGGCCTCGTGGCGGCATGGACGATTCTCGGTCACACCACGGCCTACGGCGTTCCCGTCCCGGCAACGTTGCGCGAAGCGGGAGCCGTGCTTTCTGCCGCACGGGACGTCTTCTCGGTCGTCAAGGCGCCGGCTGCAGTCCTCCCCGGGTTCGTGTTGGCCACGGTGCTGGCGCTCGGGCTCGCGGCATTCATGGCCGACTGGGCCGCCTTCCGCATCCAAGCCACCTTCGAAGCGATCATCCCGACCTTCACCCTCTTCCTCTTCACGGCGGCATTGGGGACATCGCGCCACCGCACCTGGGCCGTCGCCCTGTTCGTGACGGCGACGCTCGCCTATCTCGTTGTCGCCGGCTTGGCTCGATCGAATCGCGCCGGCGCCTGGTTCGGAGGAAAGGCGGCGGCTGGTCCCGGCGCCATGCTGCGCAATGCCACCCTCCTCGGCGCCATCGCCCTCGTCGTCGCCCTCGTTCTGGGTCCACGCCTTCCGGCGCCGAAGGAACCGGTCATCAAGTACAAGAACCGCACGGCCAGCGGTCCATCGAACCGGGCCACCATCAGCCCGCTCGTCGACATTCGTGGTCGCCTCGTGAACCAGACGGGCCTCGAGGTCTTCACCGTCCGAAGTGACGTCAAGGCCTACTGGCGGCTGACGTCGCTCGACGACTTCGACGGCAACACCTGGACATCGACCGACACCTACCGCTCGATCCGCCGAGATCTTCGGACGGACGAGATCCTCGTCCCAGGCGTGCCGTCGTCGCCGACGACGCAGGAGTTCGCCATCAACACCCTGGCCTCGATCTGGCTGCCGGCGGCGTTCCGTCCGACCGAGGTCGACGAGATCAAGGACGTCAGCTTCAACCCGGACTCAGCCAGCCTGATCACGCCCGAGGACACCACCGACGGCCTCACCTACAAGGTGGAGTCGAACGTCCCCCAACTCACCCCGGAACTCCTCAACGGCGCCCCCGCTCGCGCTCCGAAGGATGTGGCCGCCCGCTACCTCTCCCTCCCGCCGATTGCGCCCGCCGTCGTCGCCGAGGCCCGCCGGATCGTCGCCCCCGGCCGCACCCCCTACGAGAAGGCGCGCCTGCTGCAAGACCACTTCCACACGGGAAAGTTCCGCTACGACCTCAACGCACGGCCGGGGCACGACACCCGGGCACTGGAGAACTTCCTCCTCCGGACCAAGGCGGGATACTGCGAGCAGTACGCCGGCACCTACGCCGTCCTGGCCCGCATCGTCGGCCTGCCATCGCGCATCGCCGTGGGCTTCACTCCCGGCAACCTCGTCAACGGCGTCTACCGCGTGACCGACGAGAATGCCCATGCCTGGCCCGAGGTCTACCTCGAGGGGTTCGGATGGGTCGCCTTCGAGCCCACGCCCGGTCGAGGCGCACCCAACGCCACCGCCTACACGGGTCGGCCCGAGGCCCAAGAGCAAACCTCCGCCGGCGCCCTCGACGACACCACGGCCACCAGCGGCGTCCCAGCCGAGGGCGACCTCGCTCCGACCTCCATCCCGGAGTTCTCCGGCGAAAACGGCGCTCTTCCCGCTCCGAAGGACGCACCTCGTCCGATCCCTGGCGTCGTCAAGCTGCTCCTCGTTCTCACCTCCGTCGCCGCCCTCTGGGCCGCGGTCGTCCCCTCGCTGCACGCTCGGCGTCGGCGGGCCCGGCGGGCTCTCGGTGGTAGCGCCGCAGCCGTCCTGGCCGAGTGGGCCGACACGTCCGAGGTGCTGGCCGCCGCCGGCGTCGGGCGACGAGCCACCGAAACGATGACGGAGTACGCCGCTCGGGCCGCCAACTCCGCCGGCCTGCAGGCCGACCCGGCCCGGGCGCTACGACGACTTGCCGCCGACGCCTCGATGGCGGCCTACACCGATGGCGACATCCCGGCGGCGCTCGTCGAGCGAGCGGCAGCCCTGGGCTCGACCGTCCGCGCCGCCGTCTTCGATCAAGTCTCGTTCGCCGCTCGAATGGGTTGGTGGCTCGACCCCCGGACACTGGTCGGTTCCCGCTCTTCTTGAACGAAGAGCAAGGCCGGGAGGGCGTTAGGGAGCGTCGCCCTCGCGGCGGAACCGCTCCTTCAACTTCTGGCTGCGGCGGCCCACGATCTCGGTGATGTTGCCTGTGTGCTGCGACACCTCCCGCAAACCGGCCCGACCCATCTTGGCGGCGTTGAGGTAGAAGAGGAAGGCGCAGGCCACCATCACCAGGAAGCCGAGGAAGCCGAGAAACACCGACTCGGTGAAGCCGGCGATGAGGATGACGAGACCGCCGACGAACCCAGCCGCCGCCCATTTCAGATTTCGCCCGGCGTGGCGATACAGCGTGGTCGTGCCGACCTTCCCCGCAAACGCAGGATCGGAGTCGTAGAAGTTCCTCTCGATCTCCTGGAGGATCCGCTGTTCGTCTTCGGAGAGCGGCACGCTTGGGTCCCTTCCACCCTTCATCCCGGCGAAAACACCGGGAGCGCCATCATCGCGCAGGCCACAAGGCTTCATTCGTTCGCTTCACGGAAAAGCTGTTCCGCTCACGTCTTCACCGGTCGCCGCGGCCTTTGGGGCCCCATTGGGTGTCGCCTTGGCGTTTGAGGTGGAGACCGTCGGCGTCGGCGAGCCCCGCCGGGCCGACGGCGGCGTCCCCGAAGCGCTCGCGGATGGCGTCGACGGCTCGAGAGGCGACGTCCCATCCCGTGTC
>JBKJLN010000002.1:0-3579 GCA_046596935.1 Acidimicrobiales bacterium | reverse complement strand
ACCGCCGGCTCTCGAACCTGCACCGACGCATGGCCCTTGCCGGCGTTGGTGACAACGCCGCGCACCTCGTCGCCGATGTGGGTCGAGAGCACGGCGGCCTCGACGAGGTCGAGGGCCATTCCGTTGGCTGCGTTCTCGCGATGACGACCCTGCTCCATGAGCGCCGGGAGCTCGGCGAGCGCCTCGGTTGCCCACGCCGGTGGCTCGACGCCGGCGCACTGGGCCAGAACGATCTCGTTGCCGAAGCGGTCGACCAGGCGGCGAAGCGGTGCGGTCACATGGGCGTAGGGCGCGGCGACGGCGGCATGTTGGCCCAGGTCCCCTGCCGGTGGCGCGCCGTCGAAGGCGAGATAGCCAGCGCCGCGAAACAGCCGGGCGGCCTGCGTGAGGAGTGCCGCCTGGTCGGCGACCGCCGGATCGAGCGAACGGATGACGTCGGCGTAGGACGAGCCGAGCGGCCAGTCGACCCCGAGCCCCTTCGCGGCCAACCGCAGTCCGGAGACGGTTCCGTCGCTCGGAGCGGGCAACGTCCGCAGGATGCCGACCCCGGAATCGAGCATCAAGCGGGCGGCGCACAGGCCGGTCAGCAGCGAAAGCTGCGCGTTCCACCCTTCGCTGGCGACCGGCGCACGGTATTCAAGGTCGTAGCGGCCCTCGTGTTCGACGACCTGCTGGTCGGGAAGGGGAAGAGACACACCGCCGCGGGCGATCTCCGCCGCCTCCCGGAGCATCCCGATCTCCTTGAGCAACAGCAGTGGCTCCTCGGCCGTTCCGGCATCGATGCTGTGCTGGACCTCGGCGTAGGTGAAGCGGGCCCGACTCCGGACGGACGCCCGTTCGACCCGCACACCGGTGGGCTCACCTGCGACGTCGAGCTCGATCGACCACACCAGCGCCTGGCGATCGCCGTCGGGCAGGAGCGATGCCGCACCTTCGCTCAGCGACGGAGGGTGCAGTGGGGCTCGGCGGTCGGGGAGGTAGATCGTCACCACCCGGCGCCGAGCCTCGGCGTCGATGGCGCCGTTGGGCCGCACGAAGGCGGCGACGTCGGCGATGGCATAGCGAACGAGATAACCGGTCACGGTGCGGGACAGGGCCATGGCCTGGTCGAGATCCATCGACCCGGGTGGGTCGATGGTCAGGAACGGGACGTCGCGCAGGTCGATGGTGGCTGCGATCGAAGGCCCGCGCCGAATGGCGTCGGCGACTTCGGCTTCGACGTCGGCCGGAAAGGCGTCGCTGATGGCGAGTTCGTGGCGGATGGCGTCGAATCCAGAGGTGAGGTCAGCGGCCCGATCCTCGGCGAGGCGATCGAGGCGAAGGGGGATGGCCGGCACGGTTGCATCATGCCCACAACTACCCTTTCGGCCATGTCAGCCGACGCCGAGCGCCTCTGCATCCTCACCGTCCACGCCCACCCGGACGACGAGTCGTCGAAGGGTGCGGGCTCCATCGCCCGGTACGCGGCTGCCGGGGTCCACACCGTCCTGGTGTGCTGCACCGATGGCGCCGCCGGTGACATCCTCAATCCGGCGATGGACTCCGACGAAGTGAAGAACAACCTTCCAGCGGTGCGGATGAAGGAGCTCGACAAGGCGGCCGAGATCATCGGCTATCGCGAGGTCATCCACCTCGGGTACAAGGATTCGGGCATGCCGGAGACGCCGGCCAACGAAGATCCCGAGTGTTTCTGGCGGGCCGATCTCGACGAAGCCATTGGGCGACTCGTGGAGATCATCCGCCGGACGAAGCCCCAAGTGGTCGTCACCTACGGCGACGACCAGTCCGGCTACCCCCATCCCGATCATCTCCGGGTGCACGACATTTCCCTGCCGGCCTTCGACCTCTCGGGCGACGCCACCTACCGCCCCGACCTCGGTGCTCCCTGGGAGCCGAAGAAGCTGTATTACACGGCGTGGAGTCGCCAGCGGATGGTGGCCATGCACGAGAAGTTCCTCGAACTCGGCATGGAGAGTCCTTTCGGTGACCGGTTCCTGAATCGGCCGAACCAGGACGAGGTCATCACCACCAAGGTCGACGTCTCGGACCACATGGATGTGCGCCGCAACGCCCTGTTGGCCCACGCCACCCAGATCGATCCGACGAGCCCGTTCTGGTTCGGCCTGCCCCCCGAGGTGGCCAATACCGTGTACCCGGTGGAGGATTATGTCCTCGCCCGCACGCGCGTCGACATCACCGTCCCCGAGGCAGAAGGCGAGTACGAGGACGACCTCTTTGCCGGCGTGACCGCGCCGGCAACCTCTTGAACGAGAAAGTCGAGACGCGATGCCGAAGTGGCTCACCCAGGAGTGGATGGACGCCCAAACGGAGTTGGCCAAGGACCAGCCCGAACGCCCTGGCGCCAGCGCCCGCATGCAGTACGTGCTGACCGGCGGCCCCGAGGGTGACGTCAAGTTCTATTGGGTGCTCGAAGACGGACGCATCCTGGAGAACCGACTCGGGACCCTCGACGATGCCGAGTTGACGCTGACCCAGAGCTACGAGGACGCCAAGAAGGTGCAACAGGGCGATCTCGACGCGCAAGCAGCGTTCATGCAGGGAAGGGTCAAGGTCGAGGGCAACATGGCCAAGTTGATGGCGCTCCTGCCCATCACCAGCTCACCGGAATACCGGGAGCTGCAGACCAAGCTGCAGGACATCACCGAATACTGAGGCGTCCGGCAACGAGAAGAGCCCGCCCCCGAAGAGGGGACGGGCTCTCCTTCGAAGTTCGAGGCCCGAGAACGTCGCAGCTGGCGTCCGCTTCGTCGACAGGCCCCGAGACGTTGACCTCGCTCAGACCCCAGTGCCGGGAACGACGGCACCTTCGGTGGTCTGGAAGGCCTTGGCGGCGGCCGGCTTCTTGAGCACGCTCTGCAGCACGGCAACGTGGCGGGCTTCGATGCCACCCACGCTCATGGCCGCCTGGTTGAGGGTCTTGTCCTCGAACATGCCGACCGAGCTCTGGTAGGTGGCAGCGGCGGCCTGCTCGAGCATGAGGGCGAGCTCGAGCACGCCGGTCTCGTCCTTGAGGGCGGCGATCGGGCCCATCAAGCTCTGCAACACGACCGGATTGGCCTTGTCCATCGGCTTGCCGCCGAGCTTCTTGGTGGCACCCTGGAAGAGCTGGGCGTGTTCCCTGTGCTGACTCTGGAACAACTTGGCGGCGTCACCGACAGCTGCCGTCGTGACGAGCTTGGAGTCGATGGCCTTCTGGTACACCTCGACGGCCAGGACCTCGAGTGAAGACGCCGTCCGCAGGATCTTGATGTCGCTCTCGGAGGCATCGGAGCCGGAACCGCTGCCCTTTTCGTCGGCCTTGTCGACGGCGCCCTTGGCCGTGTCGCCACTGTCGTCACTGCCGCAGGCGGCGAAGACGGCGGCGGTGGCGACGGTGAGGCCGCCGATCTGCATGAACGTGCGGCGGTTGAGGCCACCGGTCACGAAGTCGGCCTTGGCGATTCCCGATTCGTCGGTCTCACCGAAGAGGCGGTTCACGAGTTCACGCATCGAGCTCATGGCCGACGAGTGCTCGATCTGGGACTGCTTGGCTTCACGGCGGACGTAGTCCGAGCTGAA
>JBKJLN010000264.1:0-3596 GCA_046596935.1 Acidimicrobiales bacterium | reverse complement strand
CGTTCGCCGGCCTCGCCGACGCCCGACGTCGGCGATGTGGGCCGACGCCCTCGAGCGGGCCGATGCCGGGCTGCGGGTCTGCGACCGGTCGCCTCACCACGTCTTCGGCGACCACCGCCGGCGTTGTCCGTGGTGCGAACGCCTCGACGCCGGATTGCCCGATCCCTTTCCCGGCCCCACCGGGCGCTCGTCGCTGACGCCCCTGCCTCCGCCCTGGATGGTTCGGACGCGCACGGCGGTCGTTGCGAAGGGTTCGTCGGTCGCCGGCACGGTGTCCCGGCGGGCCGGCGCGGGCGTCGAGACCGCGGTCGGATGGGCCTGGTCGCGCCTACGAGGACCGCTGTCGTGGCCGGTTCCGCTCGCTCTGGCCTTCGCCACCTTCGGCGCTCTGCTCCCTCTCGGGGGGCTGCTGGTCTTTTGTGTGCGTTCAGGGGTGGCTATCCCCCCCAACCGCACACGAAACGGTTGGATCCGAGTCGGCCTCGATGCCGGCGGTGCCGTGGCTGCGGCCGGGTTGGCTCTGGCGGCGCTCCACCGGGGCCTCCCGCCGCTCGCCGATCTCGCCGCCACATCGAGCGCTCTGTTGGCGTTCTGTGCGCGCTCGGGGGCAAGGAGGGCCCCCGAGCGCGCACAAAAGCTGGTGGTGACAGTTCTGTGGTTGGCGGTGCTCGGCGGCCTGGCGGGGCTGGCCATGCAGGGACCGGTGTGGTGGCCCGTTCGCTGAAGTGTGGAGCGATTCCTTCCCTCGGTCGATAACAACCGTTATCATGTGGGCGTGGCCGCCCCCGTCCGAGTCGTGGAGAGCACGCGCGAGAAGCTGCTGGCGGCGGCGACCGAAGTGTTCTCCGAGCGGGGCTACGACGGTGCCGGGGTCCAGGAGATCGCTCGACGCGCCGGCCTCACGACCGGCGCCATCTACGCCAACTTCCGAGGCAAGGCCGATCTGCTGTTCGAGGCCATCGGCGAACGGAGCGCTTCGGACCTCGACGACCTCCTGCGGCCCGAGCGCGGTCAACCCGCCCGCGGCACGGCCAGCGCCGGTGAACTCCTGGCCCAACTCGGCAGTCACCTCCTCGATGCCCCCGACCCTGGTGACCCCCAGGGAGGACTGCTCATCGAGGCCTTCGTGGCCGCCCGGCGAGATGTCGATCTGGCTCGGCTCGTGCGCTCGCTCATCGACGAGCGTGCTGCGGCGATCGGATCCATCGTCGCCCGTGGCCACGCCGACGGCTCGGTCGATGACGGCGTGAGCGGCGATGCGTTGACCCGCTTCTCCCTCGTGCTCGCCCTCGGCTCCCTGCTCTACACCTCCATCGGTATCGACCGGCCCGACGAGGCCGAGTGGTCCTCGCTCATCCATCGCATCGTCCGCAGTTTTCAGGACGAACCTCCAAGAGAAACGGAAGTGCCGTGAACGCCCGCCCCGACTTTGCCCCCTGGGATGTCCGCACCGCCCCCCGCATCCTCCCGACGGACGAATCCGTTCGCCGCGTGCGCACCTTCGCCGCCGCTGAAGCCCTCTTGGCCAAGGCCCTCGACGCCTTCTCCGGTGTCATCGATGTTCCGCACGCCCAGGCCACGCTGTCCCGTCACGCTCGGCGAGCGGAGTGGCACTCGTTCCTCTTCCATCACGCGTTGACCGATGCCGATGCGGCAACGCCCACCGACACGCCCATCGCCGACGAGGCCGTGCGGTCGTTCGTCGACGCCGTCCTCGCACCGAGTGATGCTGCCCACGCCATCGAGTTCCTCACTGGCGTCTACCGGGTGCTGCTTCCGCGACAGATCACGGCCTACACCTATTACGTCCGGGCTATCGGCGTCGATGCCGCCGACAGCGACGAGCGCTGGTTCGATTTCGTGATGCAAGACGCCTACGACGGCATCCGCGACGGCGAGTTGTTGTTGCAGTCGCTGCTCGCCGGGCCCGACGAGGTCCAGCGCTCGGCCACCCGCCGGGCCGAGCTCGAGAACATGATCGTGCCGATCGGGGGCCTCGTCGGCCCCGACACCCTCGGCGCACTGACGGCTACGAACAAAGGAACCGGACGATGAAGAAGATGCTCCCCGTCGAAGAGCTCGCCCGCGACGACCGGTTCTTCCGCTCGCGCTTCGAAGACAGCTTCAACGATCCCCGCATCGGCGCGCAGCGCCAGTCGGGGACGTTCACCAAGCCGGAGAAGTTCGCCCCCGAAGAGCGCAATGCCGCCGAGGGTGCCCGCTCGCTGATGCACGGCATTTTCATGGGCGAGATCCAGGCCCTCGAAGGGGCCGGCCGCACGTGCTGGGACTTCAAGACCGGTACCGGCGAAGACGAGGCGCCCTTCGCCCTGAAGCTTGACATGGCCCGCCAGTGCTGGGACGAGAGTCGTCACGTCGAGATCTCCATCAAGCTCAACGAGTGGATGGGCACCGACCTCGGTGAGTTCGCCGAGAACACGTTCCTCTACGAGGCGGCCTGCAACCCCGATCCGGTCATGCGCCTCACCGGCGTGAATCGGGCCCTCGAAGGCTTGGCCATCGACGTGTTCAACACCATGAAGAACTTCGGTGAGAAGTGTGGCGACCCGGTCATGGAGTTCTGCGAGGACTGGATGCTGGCCGACGAAGTCACCCACGTGAAGATGGGTTCCGACTGGCTCCGCAAGCTCACCGAGACCAATCCCGAGCGCCGCCAACGGGCCCTCGAGTTCCAGCGGGTCGTCGACAAGCTGTTCTCGCTCGGCGGCCTTCGCTCCGACAAGGACGAGAGCCCCATCAAGTTGGCGCGCCGGTTCCGCGAGCTCGCCGGATTCAGCCAGGAAGAGATCGACGACATCGCCGATGTCGCCGCCGAAGCCGCCGACGAGACCCTCGCCCGGGCGGGCGTCAACTAGCTCGATGGCACGCGTGCGGGTGCAGCCCGAGACGTTCTCCTTGGTCGACTTCGACGCCGCCGAGATCGCCGCCGTCGCCGCCGAGGTGGCCGACGCTGTCGGGATCGGGGCCGACGTCGAACTCACGATCGAGGTCGACGAGACCGTGATGGTGGGTTCCGCCGCCAGCCGCATCGACGGCGACGCCATCGTGGTCGCGGCCACGGGCGGTGCCTTCGAGAGCTTGCGCAAGGCCCGGCAATTCGACGAGACCCGCTGTCGAACGGTCTTGGCCCACGCGCTCCTGCGGGCCCGTGACCGGCTTGACCCGTCGTTCGGTGACCCTGCGCCGGATGCGGATCTCTCCGTGCAACAAGAAGTGGCGTGGGCCACCTCGATCGAAGGACGCCTCGACCGTCTCGGCCTGGTGCACGGCCGGCCCCAGCGCCGGATCTACCACTTCCGGGTGCGCCACGGTTTCAATGACACCGTCGACCAGGTGTTCGACCGCCTCTGGACGACCGACGCCGTCACCTGGTCCGACATCACCACTGCATCGGCCGAGGCCGAGTCGGCGGGACACTCCATCCCCGCCTGAGCATTCTGTGAGGATTTGCCCGTCCTCTCGACGGACAGATCCGCCCAGAAGAACGGTCGGCGGCGCTGCGCGAGACTCCGCCCATGTCCCGCAACAGCTTCGGCGCCCGAGGTCCGCTCGATGTCGGTGGCCGCACGTACGAG